>DATCAX010000453.1:0-3303 GCA_036512375.1 Candidatus Angelobacter sp.
GGGTCCCAGCACGTCGGCGCCGACTTTGAGCAGAATCGAAGCCAGCGCGATGCCGGTCTGCCATTTGTACGGGCGCAAGTACTGAAGCAGCCGCTTCATCAGGCGGCTGTCATACGCTTTGCCTAGTACTTCTTCTTCCTGCGCCATGTCCTCAAGAACCATTCTAAAGCAAGCGGTGGCAGCGGATTGAGCCGGGCTTTCAAATTAACCTGCAAAGGAAGATATGGAGTGACGGAGCAGAGAAAAAGATTCAGTGAGATCCGCGCAGGATCAGAATATTGGCATGCCGTGGAAGCGCAGCATGCTACGTCTCTACGTTAAAGATTTACTAGCTGACCTTTCGCAAAACCATGGCCGAGTTTTTCGATCCGAAAGCAATGCAGTTGCACACGGCGTGTTCGATCTGCGCGGCGCGGCCCACTTCAGGGACGTAATCCAGATCGCAAGCGGGGTCAGGCGTTTCCAGGTTGATGGTTGGCGGAATCTGGTTGTGCTTCATGGCGATGAGCGTAGCGGCAATGCCCGCAGCGCCACACGCGCCTTGCGGATGTCCAATCTGGGACTTGAGCGCAGACATTGGGACGTTGTACGCATGGTCGCCCAGCGCCAGCTTGAGCGCCGCAGTTTCAATGCGGTCATTCAGCTCGGTGGATGTGCCGTGCAGGTTCACGTATTGGACATTCTGGGCGGAAATGCCGGCTTCTTTCATCGCCAGACCAATGGCGCGCGCGGGTTCTTCACCGCCTTCCACCAGCCGTACGCGATGAAAAGCCTCACAAGTCGAGCCGTAACCGGCGATTTCAGCATAGATGTTGGCGCCGCGGGCGCGGGCGTGGTCGTAGTCTTCCAGAACAAACATCCATGAGCCTTCAGCCAGGACAAAGCCGTCACGATCAAGATTGAACGGACGCGAGCCGCGTTCCGGCTCATTGTTCCATGATTCGGTCATGATGCGCATGAAAGTGAAGCCCTTAAGAATGCCCCATGCGAGAGGAGAATCGACGCCGCCGACGAGCATCATCGGCAGCGTGCCCAACTGGAGCTGGCGCGTGGCGTAGGCGATGCCGTCTGTTGACGAGGTGCAGCCGCTGGTTACCACATGGCTCATGCCGCGGAAGCCGAAGCGCATGCTGACTTCACTGGACATGGTTCCCATGGTGCTGCTGGGAATACTGTAAATACTGATTTGCTTTACCTTGCCGGAGTAATACATCTGGTACTGCGCGTCAGTAAAATCGTGCGCGCCGCCGCCCGTGCCCAGGACAACGCCGATCTCGCGCTTTTCGTCGAGCGACATTTTGTCGGGATCAAGCCCGGCATCTTTGAGCGCCTCCGTGGACGCGGCCACGGCCAGAGGCACACAGCGCGAAACATGCTTGCGCTCGCGGGCTTCAATCCAATCCAGCTCGTTAAAATCCTGATCGGAGATTTCGCCGGCGATCTTTACGGGAAGGTCAGAAGTATCAAAGCGGGAGATGAGTTTCACGCCACTTTTGCCATCCAGGATGGCCCGGCAGAAGGCTGTTTTTCCGATACCGTTGGGGCTGACTACACCCATACCTGTAATCACGACGCGCTTGAGCATAGACATTGATTCTATAATTGATGCAGGATTTATGCGCCGTAGAAGCCCCTTTTAACAAATCTATGCATTCAGGCATTTACATCTCGGTCCCGTTTTGCCGGTCAAAGTGTACCTACTGCAACTTTGCTTCGGGCGTTTTTTCTGCGGGCCAGATGGGGCGCTATGTGGAACGGCTGGGCGAAGACATAAAGTGGGTGCGCGCTCACGCCGACACTCTGGGCGCGGCAATGCCGAAAATCGTGGACTCGATTTATCTGGGTGGCGGCACGCCCAGCTTGCTGCCGCCAGACGACTTGAAGAAGATATTTTTCACCCTGCGACAGGAGTTTAAGATCCTTCCCCAAGCGGAGGTCACGGTTGAGTGTGCGCCGGGAACACTCACGGACCAGGTCATAGACACGCTGGTTACGAGCGGTGTAAACCGCGTGAGCCTGGGCGTGCAGTCTTTTGTCGATAAGGAAGCGGCTTCAGTGGCGCGCCTGCATACGCGGGAAAAGACGCTGAGTGACATCGAGCGGCTGCGCAAGGCCGGAATCAGCAACATCAATGTTGACCTGATTGCCGGGTTGCCGCACCAGACGCGCGAGAGCTGGGACTATTCAGTCGAGCAGGCAATCAAGAGCGGCGTCCCCCACGTGAGCGTTTACATGCTTGAGGTGGACGAAGATTCCAGGTTGGGGCGTGAGTTGATCGCTGGAGGAACGAAATATCACGCGCACTTTGTTCCCGACGATGACATGACGGCGGACTTTTATGAGGTAGCGTGCGAACGACTGAACGCCGCAGGCATTGCGCAGTATGAAATTTCGAACTTCGCGCGGGAAGGTTTTGAATCACAACACAACCTGAAGTACTGGACGCGCCAGCCTTATCTCGGCTTCGGCGTGGACGCTCACTCGATGTTGCCGGGCCTGAACCACGAAGCCGAAAGTGTGCGGCTCGCGACTACGGACGACTATGACCGATTCTTTGTTGCGGCGGATTTCAAGCCTTCAGCCGTGAGCCCGGAGCATGCGTTGGAAGAGAGCTTCTTTCTGGGGCTGCGGCTGAATCGCGGCGTGAATCTGGGGCGTTTGCGGGAAGAGTTCGGCGCGGAAAGCAATAAATACGATGAGGTAATCACGGAGTTGGTGGAAGAGGGACTTTTGTGCCGGTCGGGCGATAACCTAAAGTTGACGTCGCGGGGGCGACTGCTATCGAATGAAGTGTTTGGAGGATTTATCGGGGTTGAACGGTCAGCTGTTCCGACGATACCAGAAGCTTCCTAAACAGAAGGTCCCTCCCGATCCACCCGCGAGCTGGTCTGCTCATTCATACCAAAATCGGGCGGAAAGCGCGCTCTCGTGTTGCGGGCGCATCTTTTTTCCTGCCGGTGAATCTGTTGCAATAGCTGGTTTTTACAGGAGAGCACATGCCGCTGGTTCGAATTTCTTTGATCGCCGGTAAGCCGGAATCGCACAAGCAGAAAATCTCAGACGTGGTCCACCGCGCCATGGTGGAAACCGTGAACGTCCCTGCCCTTGATCGTTTTCAGGTCATTACAGAGCACTCCAAAAGCGATTTCATCTATGACGCACACTACCTGAATATTCCGCGGACGAACGATCTCGTCATCATCCAGATTACGCTGAACACCGGCCGTACCACAGAACTTAAGAAGGCTCTTTATCGACGCATCGCAGAGCTGCTGAACCAGGAAGCCGGCATACGAAAAGAGG
>DATCAX010000454.1:0-3186 GCA_036512375.1 Candidatus Angelobacter sp.
GTTCAATCATTGCAGGATTTAAACAATATTCCGGTAACCGGCGCCGGTACTGCCCTGGGCACTGCGCCGCCCTCGATACTTGGGAGTCTGGCATCCGTGAACCGCGCTTCAGACTTGAGTGTTGTTTCACATTACAACGTATCGCCGGTGATTGACATATTCGGTGCAGTCCAGGGACGGGACCTTGGCGGCGTTTCAAAGGACATTTTCTCGATCATCAGCGCCAGCAAGAAAGAGCTTCCACGAGGGTCGCAGATCATCGTGCGTGGGCAGATCCAGACCATGCGTTCATCTTTTACAGGATTGTTGACAGGTCTGGTGTTTGCCATTGCTCTGGTCTACCTGTTGATCGTGATGAATTTTCAGTCGTGGCTTGACCCGTTCATCATTCTCATGGCGTTGCCGGCGGCACTGGCTGGAATTGTCTGGTTCCTGTTCATGACCGGCACCACCATCAGCGTTCCCGCATTGACGGGCTCGATTATGTGCGTGGGTGTGGCAACGGCAAACAGCATCCTGGTGGTCAGCTTTGCTAAAGAGCAATTGAGCTCCGGAGTGAACGCCGCGGAAGCCGCTCTTCAGGCGGGATATATGCGCTTTCGTCCGGTACTAATGACGGCTTTGGCGATGATCATTGGAATGGCGCCCATGGCACTCGGGCTGGGTGAAGGCGGAGAGCAGAATGCACCTCTCGTCCGAGCCGTGATTGGCGGATTACTCTTCGCCACCGTGTCGACGTTGTTTTTCGTCCCGGCGGTCTTCAGTGTCATCCACGGTCTGCGGCAGACGAACGGCGAAAAACAACAATAAAAGATTCGAAGGAAACAGGATGGTTATACCAATGCAATCACAAACACAAATCAAAGCACCACCGCACGAGCAGCCAACGCTGAGCATTGTTAAAACGCCACGCAGGTCGAAACGAGGCTGGTTCGTCGCGGGCGTACTTCTCGTGGTCTTTGGCGGAATCTTCGTGTACGGCATTCTCGCGCGCCACTGGAAGGGCAGCACGGTTCGTGCTGAGACCGCGCAGATGGCTACTCCCTCAGTTTCGGTGGTTTCTCCCCAGCACTCCGCGCCGTCGCAGGAGATTGTCTTGCCGGGAAACGTGCAGCCTTTCATCAGTTCACCTATTTACTCGCGTACCAATGGCTACCTGAGGAGCTGGCATGCCGGTATCGGAGCGCATGTAAGAAAGGGCCAGTTGCTGGCTGTGGTTGAGACGCCGGAAGTCGATCAGCAATTGCTGCAGTCACGCAGCAATCTGGCCACCGCACAAGCCAATCTCAAGCTGGCGGAGATCACCAAAAACCGGTACCAGGGTTTGCTGGCAACTCATGCTGTGGCGCAGCAAGATGCGGACAATGCGCTTGGAACTTACAATGCCAACAAAGCGATCGTCGAAGCCAACCAAGCGAATGTGAAACAGCTTGAGACCCTGCAGTCATTCGAGAAGATTTATGCGCCGTTCGATGGAATTATCACCGCCCGTAATACCGATATTGGCGCCCTGATCAATTCAGGAAACAGCGGAAACGTGAAGACCGACTTGTTCCATGTCTCGCAGCCGGGAAAGCTGCGTGTCTATGTGAATGTGCCGGAACAGTACTCCAAGGCCGCCACGCCAGGTCTGACGGCAAATCTGACTCTGGCCGAATTTCCCGGACGGCAATTCCAGGGCAAACTGGTCCGCACATCAAATTCCATCAACTTCGCCACTCGTACGTTGACGGCGGAAATTGACGTGGATAATCCCAGCGGCGAGTTGCTCACTGGATCCTATACTGAAGTCCATCTCAAGGTACCCGGACAGACATCCTCATATCTTGTGCCGGTCTCGACTCTCATTTTTCGCTCCCAGGGCCTGCAATTGGCAGTGGTGAAAGACGGCAGTGTAGTGCTCACCTCTGTAACTCCTGGCCACGATTTCGGCGAACAAATCGAGATTGTTTCTGGTCTCACGGGTGATGAGTCGGTGATTGTAAATCCGCCCGACTCCATCGTCTCTGGACAGAAAGTGCAGGTCGTGCGAACCGCTGCTGCAGGAGGCGCACAGTGAGCATACTTTTTAATCCAAAAAGAGAGATTCGAAACCGCGTAAAGAATATTACGACCATCTGTCTGGCGAGTGTGCTGTTTCTTGCTGGTTGTGCCGTTGGACCACGTTACCAGCGCCCGAGGGCCGAAATTCCGCCGGCATATAAAGAGACCGGCAACTGGAAAACCGCCCAGCCGAATGAACTCAGCCTCCGTGGCAATTGGTGGGAAATATTCCAGGACCCGCAACTGAACGCTTTGGAACAGCAAGTGAGTATTTCCAACCAGAACCTGAAGGCCGCACAGGCCCAATATACGCAAGCTCGGGCCCTCGTCCGCTACAATCGCGCCGATTATTTTCCCACGGTGGCCGCCGGAGCGTCCGCATCGCGCACAAGAGTATCCAGCAACCGCGCACCTGTAAGTGCTATCGGCAATGGCCTTACTAACAACGACTTCCAGCTGCCGGTTGAGTTGTCGTATGAGGTAGACGCGTGGGGACGAGTTCGCAAGAATGTGGAATCCTTTCGCGAGCAGGCGCAAGCCAGCGCTGCCGATCTGGCGACGGTGAACCTGAGCGTCCACGCACAACTGGCTCTGTTCTACTTCCAGGCACGCAGCCTGGATGCGCAAGAACAGCTCTTGAACTCTACTGTTCAGTATTATGAGCAGGCGCTGCAGTTGAATGTGGCCCGGTTTCAGGGAGGAGTCGGCTCTGAGGTTGAGGTGGAGCAGGCCAGGACGCAACTTGAGACAACCCGCGCCCAGGCAATCGACGTGGGAGTGGCCCGTGCTCAGCTCGAGCATGCCGTTGCAGTTCAGATCGGCAAACCCCCGGCGTCCTTCAGCCTTCCTCCTCTCCCTCTCCGCATGCCGCCGCCTCCGATTCCGGCCGGTGTGCCGTCAGAGTTGCTCGAGCGACGTCCTGATATCGCATCTGCCGAGCGGCTGATGGCCGCTGCGAACGCGCGGATCGGGGTGGCCAAAGCGGCCTACTATCCGCTCCTGAACCTGACTGGCGTCGGAGGCTTTGAAAGCGGCGCCATTACAACATTGTTACAGGGGCCGGCCGGGTTGTGGTCCGTTGGCGCCTCGGCGTTACAGACAGTATTCGACGGAGGCAGACGTCGTGCGGCCTCAGATCAGGCC
>DATCAX010000455.1:0-2200 GCA_036512375.1 Candidatus Angelobacter sp.
GCGCGACCTGGTTCGCGAATATCGCCAGCAGCATGAAGCCGATATTGTCCGCAGTTATGCGCAACTGCTTTCGCTGCCGAATGTAGCCAGCGATGCTGTCAACATCCAGTTCAATGCACTTGCCATCAATACGATGCTGGAGGATCGCGGCTTTCACATGCGAGCGCTGCATGTTACCGGCGCACCGCCCGTGATTTATGGTGAACTTTCTTCGCCCGGCGCGAAGCATACTTTGCTGTTCTACGCGCACTATGACGGCCAGCCTGTGGACAAGGCGCAGTGGGCCAACGATCCGTGGACACCCGTGTTACGCGATGGACCTGTCGATGGCAAGGTGATTCCGCTTGAGAACTTACAGGGTCCGCTGAATCCGGAGTGGCGCATCTATGCTCGCTCGGCCAGCGATGACAAAGCGCCGATCCAGGCGCTGCTCACGGCGATGGATGCGCTGCGTGCGGCGAAGATTCCGATCGGCGTGAATCTTAAATTATTTTTTGAAGGCGAAGAGGAAGCCGGCTCTCCACACTTGCCTGAAGTTTTTCGCCAGTACGCTGACTTGCTGCGCGGCGATATATGGGTGTTGAGCGATGGACCGGTCAACCAGACACGGCGTATGCAGCTCTTTTTTGGCGCGCGCGGCGTGACTGATCTGGAACTCACGGTCTATGGGCCGGGACGCGTGCTGCATGACGGCCATTATGGCAACTGGGCCCCGAATCCGGCGGCATTGCTGGTGGACTTGCTGGCGCACATGCGCGACGTGAACTCGCACATTCTGATTCCTGGATTTTATGACGACGTGCGCGCTTTGACTGCGACCGAGCGACAGGCAATCGCCCAGAGTCCTGACGTGGATACGCCACTGAAGCAGGAGCTTGGCCTGGCTTGGACAGAGAGTGCCGGGGCTCCATTGCCGATGGCCATCACGCAGCCGTCCTTGAATATTCGCGGTCTTGAAGCCGGGCACGTAGAAGAAAAAGCGCAGAACGCGATCTCCACCACAGCCAAAGCTTCGATCGACTTCCGGCTGGTGCCGAACCAGACTCCTGAAAGAGTGCACCAACTGGTGGAGCAATTCATCACGCAGCAGGGTTTTTATATCGTGCGGCAAGCGGCGGACATCGAGACACGCCGCCAGCACGCGAAGGTCATCAAGGTGACTTGGGGCGCGGGATATAAAGCCGCACGGGTAGCCATGGACGATCCTGCAGTTCAGCCGGTGGTGAACGCGATGGAACAGACGCTGGGGACACAGGTCATCAAGATGCCGCTGCTCGGCGGCAGCGTCCCGATGTATTTGTTTACGGATGTGCTGAAAACGCCGGTTGTCGGTCTGCCGATTGCCAATCACGACAACAACCAGCACGGCGCGAATGAAAACCTCCGCCTGCAAAATCTCTGGGATGGAATCGAAGTATTCGCAGGGATACTCGCTGGAGCGGAGAAGAACTGGAAGTAAGAACGTCTAACGCCGTTCAATCTTCATTCCTTCTATCGCATGCTGCGAACACGGGCGGCCAGCTCTGGGAACTGATCATCGGCGGCAAGGCCTTCTTCCGAATCCAGGCGTGTCGAGTCGGAGTCCTGTCCTAGAAGAGCGACGATAGAACTATCGTCGCTAGTGAATGCACTCTTACATAGACTTAGACTCGCCCGCCACGTAAACGTTAGAACGCCGAATATCTCAAAGATAAAAACATCTTCTATTTACGCGATAAACGCGGCAGCTACACTGGTATGATAAACACAGTCCCCCAAGCTTGAAGAATCGTTGCTGCATCATTCTCTGACGCGTCTATGAGAGTAAGTCAGAGGCATGGGGCCAAACCCTTTTGTCGGATTGAAATCAAAATAGCGCCGGCCTGATTGCCGCCGCCTTGCAAAAACTCGACCATCACCACGGAGGCACCTTGAGAAGCAAGTTCATGTACAAAATCGCCGCCCTGTTCCTGGCCCTGGCGGTGATTAGCGCCAGTTCATTCAGCCAGAGCGCCCAGCCCAAGCCTGCGGCAACCGCGAAGCCGACGGCGCCCGCGCACTCCGCGGCAACGAAACTCAACATTCCCATACCAGACATCAAGTACACCAAGTTTGTCCTGAAGAATGGGCTGACCGTCCTGGTGCATGAAGACCATAAAGCTCCCATTGTGGCCGTGAACACCTGGTATCACGTGGGCTCCAAGAATGAGCAGCCCGGCAA
>DATCAX010000456.1:0-3453 GCA_036512375.1 Candidatus Angelobacter sp.
ATCGAGCTGCCGCAAATCGTGGAATTGACGGTGGTGCAGACCGAGCCGGGATTGAAGTCAGCCACGGCTTCAAGCGTGACCAAGCCGGCCAAAACTGAAACCGGCCTGGTGGTGCAGGTGCCGCCTTTCATCAATGAAGGCGAAAAGATCCGCGTGGACACCGCCGAAGGCGCGTATCTTTCGCGGGCGTAACCCGAAGGGCAGGCGCTTCTGTGGTTTGCTGCCTTTTTCTTAGAAGATGCATTCGATGATTGCCAAACGTTATATTGTTCGCGGACGTGTACAGGGTGTGGGCTTCCGCTGGTTTGTTGACCATGAAGCGCGCTCGCTGGGACTGGCCGGTTGGGTCAGGAACAACATTGACGGCACGGTGGAAGCGCTGGCCATGGGCAGCGACCAGCAGCATGCCGCGTTCGGCGGCAAATTGCGCCAGGGACCGCGCGCCGCGCGGGTGGATGAAGTGACGGAATTACTGGCTGAGATGGAGGATGGTCTGACAACTTTTCGAATCGAAGGAGCATGGTAGATGGAGCCGAAAACCGCTTTGAACTGCGAGCACTTGAAAAGCCTGGTACGCGAAGTACCGGATTTCCCCAAGCCGGGGATTTTGTTTTATGACATCACCACTTTGCTCAAGGACAAGGTGGGCTTTGCCACGCTGATCGATGCGCTCTCCGAACATTACATCGCCCGCGATATCGATCTGGTACTGGGCATTGAAGCGCGCGGCTTTATCTTTGGACCGGCGCTGGCGTATCGGTTAAATGCCGGCTTTGTGCCCATCCGCAAACCACGCAAGCTGCCCGCTGAAACCGTGAAGTGGACCTATGACCTGGAGTATGGAACCGACACTCTGGAAATCCACAAAGACGCGATCGAGCCGGGCCAGCGGGTGATTATTGTGGACGATCTTCTGGCCACGGGCGGAACGGCAAATGCCTGCCTGCAACTGGCCCAATCGCTGGGCGGGAAAGTGGAAGGCATGGGGTTCGTTGTCGAATTGGATTTCCTGAACGGACGCAAGAAGTTTGATGGAACCGAAGTTTTCTCACTGCTCCACTATGACAAGTAGGTTCCTCGTGCGACAGTGTGAGCGACGGCAACCGGAGCAGCTGCATCTAAGAGCGGCGTGGAGAAAGCCATGAGAACCGCTGTGCTTATTTCGCTGATGTGCTGTAGCCTGGTTTCTGTTTCGGATCAACAACGGCCTTCACCGCAACAGCTGCTTGATGCCGCGCACAAGGCTTCCGATCTGACTTCTCTGGGATCTTATGTGCTTCGCGCAACCGTCGTGGTAAATCCGGGCAACCGCGAGGAGCGCCGGGGAAAGCTCACTATTTCTCGTGATCATGATCGAGCGCGAGTAAGCCTGGAGTTTCCTGGCCATGCCGAGGAGCGCATCATGTCAGGTGACAAAGTTTACATTCATCCGGAGGAGTGGATGCTCTTTGCCTCTGGCCTGAGCGAGTTCGATCAAAGCTGGGACCCGGGCAGGCCGCAAAAGTTTTCCTTCCGCGCGCGCCCCAGCTTTGGCAATGTACGCGCGGAAAAGTCTCATGAACGTGATGCCTGGTGCATGGATGAGAAGTTCGGAGCCAGCAAAGATTGGCTATGCTTTGACGCGGCTACATCAATGTTGCTGCGGGACGGTTCGAGCGGGAAAAATCGTAAGGAGTTTCTGGACCACACCTCTGCCGGCCCACAGCTGTACCCGCAAAGAGTACAGGTCTTTCGCGAGAACCTGGCTCCCTTTGAAGTGGACCAGATCTCTGTCACGCCGATGCCTCTGACCGAGGACGCATTCAAGGTTCCGGAGAATTCTATCGAAGTAGAAGGGTGCGAAGCCAAGACTCCTCCAAAGGCGACGAGCACGCCCGAGCCAGATTTTCCCAAAGCAGCGCGCGATTCAAAGCGGCAAGTGACGGTGGTTCTCTACACGCTCGTTACCAAAGAAGGAAGAATTGGCGCAGTTCAAGCGTTAGGCACGGACGGCTATGGGTTTTCCCGGAATGCAGAGGAGAAGGTCAAGACCTGGCGATTCAAGCCAGCGACGTGCAATGGTCATCCCGTGGCCGCAGAAATGAATATCGAAGTGGATTTCAGACTTTTCTAGGATCGGCTAACAGTTGATTCCCACTTTTTCCCGCTCAGTATTCTTGTAGGCCCAGGCCATGCGCGGCGTGTTGTGCGCGATGCCGAAGCGGCCACGCTGGTCCAATAAAATTATTCCGCCGTGCTGGAGCTGGATTTTCTGGGCGGACGCCAGGGAGATGAGATGGCTCTTAAAAAAAACAGATGAATTATTAACTTATCTTTACTTCATGCATTCCTATAATGCCAGCGAAGCACAGAGACGCGCATGCCGATGTTTCAAGTTTCGTGGAAAAAAGCACATGTGGTTTCAATCGCTCTGCTCATTGCCCTATGCGGAAGAGCAGGTGCGCAATCACAAGCCGGCACTGCATTCATTCACGCTGCAGAACGTTCCAACAAGCTTACAGATCTATCTTCAATGAACTCGTACGAGTTGCGCGCCAGAGTGATCATTGAACCGGGTTCGCAACAGGAAAAGCGCGGCGAGATCACAATCTATCACGAGCCCGACCGTTCACGGACCGACCTGAGGTTCGCTGATTTTCATCAGGTCAAGCTGCTGATGGACGGCAAGCAATATCTTTCCCGTTCAGGCCCCCCGCAAATTGAGCTCGATGTGTTGGATGATTTGCAAGGCGCTGTCCACGTAAGGGCGTGGTTCCCGGAAAAAACAAAGTTCAGTAAAGAATTGACGACCAAAAGTAAAGACAGGCCGGTGGACTGCCAGTCCGCACGCATACCTTACGATGGCAAAGCAAAAGCCTGCTTTGATCCCGCCACTGGTGCGGTGGTTAAGGTTTCTAACTCTGAAGGAGTGCAATGGACTTTCTCTGGGTACAAGACGGTGGGAGCGGTTCTGTTTCCTGGCGCAGCGCGACTCACGAGATTCAACGGAGTAAAGCACCTGGAATTACAGGAAATCAGGGTAACGCAAACATCATTTCCCACGACCGCCTTCTCCATTCCAGCGGGAGAACGTGAGATTGCCTCCTGTGGCCGCCTGCCCAACCTTCGCTACAGTGGGGGGCTATGGGACTGGGAGTTTCGTCCGGGGAATCCGGAGGTTTACCTTTATGCCGTGGTAGAGGCGGATGGAAGTTTTCATGATGTGCAAGCCTTTGGACGTTCGAAATGGGCAGAGCACGATGTGGCAACAAAAGTCAGGAAGGACAGGTTCGATCCGGCTTATTGTAACGGCGAAGCCGTAAGGGCGGAGATACTGTTACCGCTGGCGCAAAAGCGCCCGGATTTGGGGGAACAGCCTTATACCCCCTGCGATGGGTATTGCAGCGGGAGCGTTCGTAAAATGCCATTTTGAACTTCCATGGCGAACACCCATCGGGCATGAACTTCAACAAT
>DATCAX010000457.1:0-2779 GCA_036512375.1 Candidatus Angelobacter sp.
GGGACGGAAAACCGACTGGCAACTGCGCGCCACGACTACACCGTGGGCGCCCAGGACTACAACACCACACGCAGCCGCTTCCCCACCGTGCTCATAGCTGGCCTGATGGGCTTTAAGGAGCAGCCGTACTTCAAAGCGGACGAAGGGGCGCGGCAAACGCCGAAGGTTGACTTCAGTAAATAGCCCCGAAGAGCAAATTACTCTGCACTGAATGCGGAGAGTGTTGTGAACCAGCAGGCAAGAGAACTCGATAGTTTCATGCTGTCTAACTCTGGACTCGGAGAATGAATGCCTAAGAAGATGGACGCAATCGCACTCACGAATCTTGTCGACGAGCTGCGCACTGCTCACGGCGAGAATCTGGCATCGGTAGTCTTGTACGGATCGGCTGCGGCCGGGGATCATACAGGACTGCGCTCGGATCACAACCTCTTGATCGCGCTGAAACGGATCACATCGGAGGATCTGCGCCTCTCCCAGGCCCCGATGCGAGAGTGGCAGCGCCTCGGCCAGCCGATGCCTGTTTATTTTACGGTTGAGGAACTAAATGACGCAGCAGATGTGTTTCCAATCGAGTTCCTGCAAATGGAGCAAGCGCGGAAAGTGTTGTACGGTCGTGATCCCTTCGAGTTCATAAAAATCTCGCGAGCGAACCTCCGGCATCAGACAGAATACGAGCTGAGGACCAAGTTGATTCAACTTCGCCGTTTGTATATTCCTGCATCCACCTCAATTGAGAAATTATCCAGCCTGATGAGCGCCAGCCTCGCCAGCTTTGCGGCGTTGTTTCGAGCAGTCTTGATCCTGCACAGACAAGAGCCGCCTATTACCAAACCCGACACTGTGCGCGCAACTGTGCGTTTGCTGGAACTGGACGCCTCACCATTCGAGCGGATCTTCGAGCTAAGGGCCAACGACCGCTTGTCGCTGACCGAGACGGAAGCGAACAAGGTATTCGCAGCATACCTGACACAGATCGAGCGCGTCATCGAAGTTGTCGACCGGCTTGAGAGTGAATGAAGAATCTACCCTTCGTTGGATCGGAGCTCTTTCTCGATCGCGCTTCCACCGCTCTCCTGACAACAATCACGATTGACATCGTACCGGCGCGGGGAATATTCTCCGGCTGTTTTTCAGGATGGCTGAATTCTCACGAGCCTGCCAGTCTCGCATCCTCGCCAAAATCCAGCCTCTATGTAGCTTGTCAACCAGTTTGCCAAGCCAGGTTAAGTTCGTTGGAGGTGAAGTATGACTATCGAAGATCTCAAGCTTGAGCCAGTCGCCGAACAAGCAGCCAGGTTGCTGCAACAGAAACATCCGGATATCGAATTTACCAGTGGGCGCCGCAATGTTGCACAACAGGCACACGCGATGGCTGCTAACATTGTGTCACTGCAAGATCGCCAGTGGATTGGAAAGACTTATCTGGCAGGCGCAGTACTGCAGAAATGGGTAGATGATCATCCGAATGCCGTCACGATTGATCAAATCACGGCTGGATTGCAGGAGACGATGAGTGCGATGGCGGAGGCCGACCTGCTAAGAATCAGCAGGCACTTAACAGGACGCGCTTTCGACATCAGGCCGGTTACGAAAAATGCCGCGGCTATCGAGGCTGATATCCGGGCACTGCCTGGCTTGCAGAAGTTCCTGGACAGAGAGGGCGGCCATGTTCGTTGGCACGCTCAGTTCTGAGCCGACGGGGTGTCGGTTTACTTGTATCGGTAGGTGATGCGGCCGCGCGACAAATCATAGGGCGACATCTCTACGCTGACGCGATCGCCCACCAGAATGCGTATGCGGTGCTTACGCATCTTGCCGGAAATGGCTGCCAGTACGACATGCGCGCTGTTGTCGAGCTGGACCTTAAAAAAGGCGTTGGGCTGTTTGTCGATTATCGTGCCCTCCGCGGGAATCAAATCATCTCTGGCCAATAGGGTTTCTCCTTTAAGAGTTTTCCGTTATTCCTGGTAATGCTCAACCATGCTTTTCTGTAATGCGGCCGGGACGCCTTTCCAATTAGCATTGGAGAGCATCTTAGGCGAAAAATCACTGGGCTGCACGCGCGCCACGCGCCAAAGGCTGCGCTTCTCTTCGTAGGCCCAGCGATAATATGGACCATTCTCACGCCGGCTATAAAAGACTCCATAGCCGCCGCAGGTCTCTTTAACTTGAGGGTTTATGTAAACTCGCAACCCGTTCATTTGATCGACCCTGGTGATGTCCCACGTACTTTGCTCCAGCACCGCAGACTTTGGTGCGTGGATTTGGTGCGGAGAACCATAGATTGAAGTTTTTGCCACTACTTTTACTCGGCCGCCTCGGGATCGGCTACCTGATCCGGATCAAAGATGGTGAAAGGCACGAGTCCGCGCTTAACTTCTTCGAGGGCAATGCTCGTGTTTTTGCGCCGCGACAGATCAGGTTCAATTCTGGCGGTCGCGCCGCGCACGAGTTGCTTGCTTCTTAAGGCCGCCACGATAATCAAACGAAACTGCGCGTCGATTCCCGGCCATTGCTCTGCTACTTCGACCACGCTGGAACGCTGGCGGGTAGATTTCTTTGGTGCAGCCATCTTATTTCCCCTATAGAAGTTTGAGCAGTAAGAAAATCGCCGGCAGAACTATTACTACTCCTGCGATTATGTGCAACCAGCTTATCGTCGGTTTGTGACAATTGGGACATTTCATCTTCCACAGCGGCAGTACCATACCGCAGTTGTGGCAAGACCAAATAATCTTAGTCATCCCTTACGCCCTTTTTTGTAAAGCCGACGCAC
>DATCAX010000458.1:0-6448 GCA_036512375.1 Candidatus Angelobacter sp.
ATTCGGGGAAGAATTCCGGGATGATTTCTGGATGACTTTACAAGCCAGCCCAAACCAAAAATGGGAGCACGCTCGCCAGAACCAATCGATACAGCCAAGGGCTGGTGAGCACGCGATAAAGAATGGGATTGCCGGCCCCCAGGGTGCCTTTCCCCGGGGACTATAACACAGGTTAGTTCGCTTTGGGCCGCTGCGCCGGCTCCAGCTTGGCCTTGACCATCTTGTAAAAGGACCAGATGTTGTCGGCTTCGCCCTCGGTCAGGCGGCGGTGAATCTTCATGGAGGGAAAGAGCTTGTTGCCGGCCACATTCAACGTCAAGGTAGCGAACTGTTTTCCGGGATAGGTTTCAATGCTCCAGTCGCCGCCAAAACGCCGCCGCACCACCTCGCCGAAATAACAGCCCCACATTTTGCACATCTCGGTGAGTTCGTCCGTTGCCGGGCCGCCAGGAGGCAGGTCGAGTGCAAGCTGGGCCAGGATGCCCTCCAGTTCCATCAGAGAATTCTCGGTGTAGTCCAGCCGGGCATTAAATTCGCGGGCGATGATCACGGCCTTTTGCGCGTAGGCATGGGTCATAATGCTGACGGAATCGTGGGTCTCCATTGGATAGAGTTTAGCGGCTGGAGAGGTCCTGTGTCTTCTTTTTCCCGCCGGTGGGCGAAAATGAACAGTTCTGCGAGGAGGTCTTGTCAATACTGTACTGATTCGTGCTTGATTCGCTGAGCACAAAGCTCTATACTGCGGCAGCGCCTCAGGGTGTGTGTTCGGCAAGGATCATTGAAAATTTGAGGTTAGCAAATGGCAGCAACCCTTAGGTGACCATGCGATCCATGATGGGACCCAGCTTGGGAACCCATGGGGTGACGGGCGGTACGGTTACGAATGAGCGTTTTTTGTGTCGCACCCTACGGGGGCTTTCCGTCATTTTGCAGCCTACCCAGGCTTCCGGCTTCGCGTTGCTCGCCTCAGCCTGGGCTAAACTCTTTCGGCCTGAGGGCGCTGGCCAATCGTTGGGTAATAAGCGTTGATTTTTGAGTGAGGCTTTCGATAGGCCGGGATTCAAGCCGGCTGAAGTCGACGCCAAATGACGTCGGATCGCTGAAAGCCACGCCAATCTGGGATGCCTTGGGATGACCATCGCTCAAACCCACGCCAATCTGGGGATGAAAGGGGGAGGGGTGGGCAGTCATGTTACGATGATTTTCCGCCATGTCGATCCTGGCACGTGATCTCCGATACGCCTTTCGGGCCTTTGCCAAGAGCCCGGGCTTTACCGTGGCTGCCATCCTGTCATTGGCCATTGGGATAGGCGCCAACACGGCCATTTTCAGTATTACCAGCGCATTGCTGATGCGTCCGCTGCCTTATAAAGATGCGGACCGCCTGGTGATTTTGTGGAACACGTCGCCGGGGCTGGGCATTGCGCAGGACTGGTTTTCCAGCGCCCAGTACACAGATATCCGGAACAATCACCGCGGATTTGAGCAGGTTGCCATTGCCATTGGGGGCAATTACAACCTGACTGGCGAAGGCGATCCTGAACGCGTGGGCGTGGTCCGGACTTCCAGCAACCTGTTGCCCATGCTGGGCGCGCAGCCCGCACAAGGCCGGCTCTTCAGGCCGGAGGATGACCGCTACGGAGGTCCGAACGTGGTTATTCTTGGCCATGGCATCTGGGTGCGCCGCTACGCTTCCAATCCCAGCATGGTTGGCCGGCATATCACGATCAACTCTCATGACTATGAAGTGATCGGCGTCCTGCCAAAAAGTTTTTCCCTGCCGCATGAGGTCATGCCCACACTGGACGGCGCGGAGCAATCTGACCTTATTCTTCCCATGCCCCAGATTCCCAATTTCACTGAAGATCGCGGGCATGAGGATTACAACATCATCGCCAAACTCCGCCCCGGCGTTTCTGTGGAACAGGCCCGCGCTGAGATGAACACCATCACGGCCCATCTGCGCCAGGCCCATCCGGAAGTCTATCCTCCGAACGGCGGGCTTACGTTCGTTATCCTGCCGTTGCTGGAACAGGTTGTGGGCAATGTGCGCCATACGTTGTGGCTGCTGCTGGCAGCCGTGGGATGCGTGCTGCTGATTGCCTGCGTCAACGTTGCCAACCTGCTGCTCTCACGCGCCCTGGGACGGCAAAGGGAAGTTGCGATTCGCACCGCAGTTGGCGCCAGCGCTGGCCGCATCATCCGCCAGTTGCTCACGGAAAGCGTATTGCTCGCGCTGTGTGGCGGCGTTCTTGGCGTGATCTTTGCCTACATCAGCATCCATTGGACGCATGTGCTGGGCCCAAAGAGTGTCCCGCGCCTGGATGAAATCGGCATTCGTGGTGACGCGCTGCTGTTTACGTTCCTCATCTCCATCGTTTCGGGCATCCTCTTCGGCTTGATGCCGGCGCTGCGTGTCGTACGCGTAGACGTGCTTACCAAGTTGAAAGAGTCTGATCGCGGCTCCGCCGGCACCAACGCTATGTGGGGACGCGGCAACAATCTGCGCCGCATGCTGGTCATCGCCGAACTGGCGATTTCCGTGGTTGTCCTTGTCATAGCCGGACTGCTGCTTCGCAGTTTTATTCGCCTGGAGCATGTCTCTCCCGGATTCAACCCCGGCAACGTCTTGACGCTGGAGCTCACTCTGGGCGGAGACCGATACAAGGACTCCAGGGTGGTTCGCGATGCATGTCGCCAGTTATTGGAAGGCCTGGAGCATTTGCCGGGCGCCGTGTCAGCTGGCGGCGTTTCATCTTTGCCGCTCAGCGGTATGTTTGCCTGGGGACCTATTACCGTGGAAGGACGCATCCCGCCGTCGGGCGAAAAATTTATCAACGCCGACGAGCGTGTTGTCGCCGGCCATTACTTTGAGACTATGCAGATACCGCTATTGAAGGGACGTCTCTTTAACGATCAGGATACTGAGGACAAACCCCACGTGATCCTGGTGGATGAATTCATGGCGCAGCAGCTCTGGCCCGGTCAGGACCCTCTGGGCAAGCGCATCCGCATGGGAGATCTGGCTGCCAAACCGCAATGGGCTACCGTGGTTGGGATCGTCGGACGAATCAAGCAGGAGGCGCTCGATTCCGATGCGCGCATCGCGCTCTACATGCCACAGAGCCAGTTCATCAGCCGTCTGCTCAACATAGTTGTGCGCACCACCACTGATCCCGCCTCTCTCACTTCCGCCGTTGGCCATGAACTGCATGAAGTCGATCGCGAGCTTCCTCTTCACCGTGTGGTCACCATGGACCAGCGCGTGGCGGAGTCTCTATCTCGGCGTCGCTTCACCACTATTCTACTGGCGATGTTTGCCGGCTTCGCGCTGGCCCTTGCCACCATCGGCATCTATGGCGTTATGGCTTATCTGGTCACCCAGGGCACGCGGGAAATCGGCATCCGTATGGCGCTTGGCGCAACACAGCGCACCGTTCTTAAGCTGGTGGTAAAGCAAGGCATGATGCTGGCCTTCTGCGGAGTGGCCGCGGGGTTAATTGCCGCATTTGCTTTCTCGCGCCTGATCAGCGGGCTTCTCTTTGGCGTGACATCAACTGACCCGCTTACCTTCGCCGCGATCGCTGTTTTACTGACCATTGTTGCACTCTTCGCCAGCTACATTCCTGCGCGTCGCGCCGCTCGCATCGATCCTATTATCTCCTTGCGCTGTGACTGATTTCTTACTCGTCCTATTCGCTCGATCCCTGCACCCAGATAAATGACTGCAAATCGATCATGTCTCGCGGCCCCAGGTCCTGAAGATCGTAGCGCACCGTTTCAGCAAATTCCAGACAGCAAGGCTGCCTACCTCGCTCCTGACGGTGCGATCTCCGCAGGCAGCTCTTTCGGGGCCACCGGTTCGGCTGAACTCAGATGCTCGTGGATAATCCGGAATGCGCCTTGTTCATCAAGTTGAAAAATCTGTGTTGCGCGTCCGAATGGCACCTCAATCTGAACCCGGCTTCCATTGGGCAGGCTTCTGATCACGGAAAAGTGGAACGGATAAGCAGCAACCGCCAGATTAGGCCCCAGCACTTGCACAACAATCTCGCCCACCTTGGCGCCCACTGATGACTTAGGACCAAAAAATTCTCGCTCGCGCCGCACCCACATCAGTCGCCCGGGTTCACTCCGGCGGCCGTCGGCAGAAAACACCGTCGCGGTGGGTGAATAGAGGTCCTGAAAGCCGCTTTTGGACTTGCTGGCAAATGCGTCCCAGAATTTTTTGACTTCGGTTTTTATCTGCGCCGCCGATATGGGATCCATGGTAAGTCAGAACAGTAATGCACTCCCTGGTGTGAAATCGTTTTTTGCTCTGTCACTTTGGTTTTGCAGCGCCTTCATCCGGCGCCACGGCCGCGCTCAAATGTTCATGCACAATCTTCACTGCGCCTTTGCGGTCTGTCTGAAAAACCTGCGTGGCGCGCCCGTACAAAGTATTTCTTTGGGACCGTCCTCCAGAGCTCATTTTTTCTTCTTGATATTTGTAGGTGTAGGAAGCCACCGCCACATCGCCGGTAATTTGGAGTTCCAGCGTTCCGACCTCAGCCATTGTTGACGCCGAAGCTGGCGCTCGCCGCGCTCGCCGCGCAATGGCCAGCATGGCTGGCTCGGGCCGCTTGGCTTTGCCCGTAAACACAATCCCGTCCGCCGCATACAGGTCTTCCAGCTTGTCGTGAGACTTGCCGGAAAGAATGAGCCAGAAGCGGTCGATCTCCGCTCGAACTTTGTCCGCCGAAATCAGTTCCATATTGGGAATGAATATAGCACCGTTCCATATCGGGGAAACACGGGTACAAAGTGGGGTATCAGGATCATCACACGCACAGGAGTGCGGCTTCAGCCCTTCGCCTCATAAAATCCTTCACTGCCAAAGCCAAAAACTCTATTCGATCGCGCTCGATAATTTTCCCACGCGATGGCCGCTGCCAGTTCTACCAGTTGCGGCGTTGAGAATCGCTGTTGCAGCCGTTCGCGCAGTTCGGGAGTCACCTTCGCCGGCGTCGCTGTAATTGCATCCGCCAGTTGCAGCACCAGCTTTTCGTCAGGAGAGAAAAGGTCGCTTTCCTCATACCAGTTCAGGTTGCGGATCTGCTCGTCACTCAGGCCAGCGTGTCTGCCCCCGGCAGAGTTGATGTCGATTCAAAAAGGACATTCCACCAGCTTGGCGGCACGAATCTGTCCCAGAACTTTCAACTTTACCGGGACCAGGTTTGTTTTCTCCAGGGCGTGGCTGAACTTGGCATAAGGAATAAGCACGTCAGGATGGGTGGCAATCGTTTCCAGCGGAGCAATATCTTTGCCCAGTCGTTTCCTGGCAAACTTGCGGATCAGCGAGACCTGTAGGTTTTTAAACATCGCGTGTCAGCGCAGGATACCCAGCTTCTCCATCGGCCAATAGCCAAAGACGGCTTTGCCATAAATATAGCTGCGCATCACTGGACCAAAATCACGGCTGTCATTGGACATTGACCGATGGTCGCCCAGCACGAAGTATGAGTTGTTGGGCACCACAATTTCCTGATAGGACCTCGCGTCCAGGTAGTCTGAAGGCACATAGGGCTCAGGCAGCTGTTCTTCATTCACGAAGACGTGTCCAAACGCGATATGGATGTGGTCGCCGGGAAGTCCGATCACGCGTTTGATAAAGCTCTTGCGCGTATCGCGCGGATAGCGGAACACCACAATGTCCCCGCGCTCAATGCTCTCCAGCCGGTAAACCAGTTTGTTGATGAAAATGCGTTCCTGGTCTTCCAGGCCCGGCTCCATGCTGCCGCCTTCCACCTTTACCGGCTGATAGATAAATACAATGATGAAGAACGAAACCAGGACGGAGAAGAACAGGTCGCGCATCCAGGTGCGCAGTGTTCGCAGGCCGCTGGGTTCCGGCGCAGCTGCCGCTGGCTCCGTCTGGACCGGCATTGTTTCGTTCTCTGGTGTCTCCACTTGGGTTCAGCTCCCGTTTCTGATTATACGTAGGTTCGCCGGGCCTGGGTCTCTATTTCAGCCACGTGCCATTCTGGGGTAAAATAGCATGATATGAAGCATTTGTTAGGTGTGCTCGCCATTCTTCTTGCTGCTGGCATAACCCATGCGCAGTTCGTGAACCAGGCAGCCGAGGTTCCGGCGTTCCATCCGGCTGCTCCCAAAGCAGGCACTTCGCTTGCGCCCATTTTGACGCAGAAGCAATTGGCCGAGTCGGGCTTGATTGCCCCTGCTCAGGTGGCGTCGTATAAAGCTGCGGCCAAAGCCAGCTCTGTTGTGTACCAGATGCCCTGCTATTGCTATTGCGATCGCAATCACGGCCACGCCAGCCTGCGCAGCTGTTTTGAGAGTACGCACGGCGCCAATTGCAGCACGTGCATGCAGGAATCTCTTTATTCTTATCGGCAATCCCAAAAGGGCTGGTCAGCCAAAATGATCCGTGATGGAATTATGCGCGGTG
>DATCAX010000459.1:0-4115 GCA_036512375.1 Candidatus Angelobacter sp.
TAGGCAAAGCCGATGCGCGGGCTGAAGCCTTTGCTGTAGTCATTTGCCTGCTTTGCCGACAAACTGGCTGCCAGCGGGCTGAACGCAGCTGCTGCCTGCAGTTCCTGGAATGTCCGGCTTTGACCAATATCAGAGCCGCCAATAAAGTCAAAGTCCCTGTCATAACGGAGGCCCAGATTTACAGTCAGGCGCTGGCTCACTTTCCAGTCATCCTGGAAATACAGGCCAAGCTGCTTCGCGTCTCTGATGATGAACGTTGGATCGCCTACTGCGATGCTCATGCTCTGGACCAGCCCAGGCGTCTTGAAGCCCTGCGGAAGTGCCAGAATGGCGCTGGGTAACTGACCGTAATCGATTTCCAGCGTGGGGTTGAATTCGAAGAATCCACCCATGAACGGCGTCCAGATATAGTCAATGCCGGTCTTGAATGTGTGCTTGCCAATCGACTTGCTGATGTCGTCTTTGAACTGGTACTTGCGCTGAATTGAGTTCTGCGGAACGTTGGTATTGGTGCCGAACTGGATGTTGTTTGAGAACGTGAACAGAGGCGCACGCGTGGTGCTGTCGATCAGGTTGTTCCAGTATTGGAACCCGGCTGTGAACTGGTTGACCAGCGTCGGGGTTATCTGGGAGTTTATGGTCAGGTTCGCAACCTGGAGGTGGTTCTTGGTAAAGTTTCCTTCGGTCGCGTCAAAGGTTGCGCCGCTCTGGTCATTCAAGCTGTTGTTGGCCTGAGTGGAAACGGAAAAATAGGCGGAATTCTTATTATTGAATACGTAATCGAGTCGTCCGTTGAGGCGGTTCTCAAAGAACGGGGTCGGAACAGTGGAAATCGGCTGCGCACCCAGATTGGTCACGAGTGACAGTTCCTGGAATGCCTGGGGCGATTCCGCCAGTGCAGTTTGCTCGCGCTGACGCTCCAAAGCGAAGAAGACGAACAGCTTATCCTTCTTGATCGGTCCGCCAATGGAGCCACCAAAGAACTGGCGCTCGTACGGAGGATTGGCGCTGGTGGTGGTGCCGTCGCCATTGGCCTGCTTCTGGTCGGCATTGAAGTTCTGCTCGCGGAAGAAGCCGAATGCTGATCCGTGGAAGTTGTTCGAGCCTGCTTTGGTAATCACGTTGATCGCCGCGCCTGACGAACGGCCGTTCACGGCCGAGAAGCGTTGCGTGGAAATTTGGAATTCCTGTACCGCTTCAGCTGGAAGCTGCATTACCGGTCCGCCGACGGTGTTGTCTTTATTATCAACGCCGTTCACGGTCACGTTGATGTTGCGGCCGCCTTCGCCGTTCACTGAAAGAATCGCATAGCGGTTTTTGGTCGGATCGTAAGAGTCCGCAGCTTTCACGCCAGGGGCGAGATAAGCAAGGTCGGCGATATCGCGTCCGATCAGCGGCAGGTCCGTGATCTGTTCCGGCGTAATGTTGGTGCTGACGTCAGTCTTGGTCTGGTCCACCAGGGGAGCGCTGCCGGTGACTTCAACGGTTTCGCTCACTGCACCAGGCGATAAAGTGAAATTCTGCGTGGTTGTTCTGCCCACCGGCAGCTCCACATCTTTGGCTTCCGCGTTGGAGAATCCTGGAGCGGTTACTTTGACTATGTAGAAGCCAGCCGATAGCGCTTCAAAATGATATTCGCCGGAATCGTTGGTCTTGGTGGTGCGGCTGACGCCGTTTTCTTTGCTGGTAATGGTGATTTCGGCTTTGTTCCCGATCACGGCCTGGGATTTGTCCATGATCGTGCCTTGAAGACTTGCATTCGCGGTCGCTTGACCGAAGAGGCTTGTGCTGATGAGCAGGATCAAGCAACTTATGACGGCAAGACTTAACCATCTTTTGCTATTCATTCTTCGCTCTCCTTGGAAATTGGGGGTGGCACTTTCTTTCGAGTGCCTTTCTAATAATCTGTTCTTGAAAGAACTTTGCTTTGCTTTACAAATTAGCACGGCTGTAACCAAACCCCTCCGAGTTTGATCGGCAAGTTAAAGGCAGAGATGGAACATGAGGATGGACTGCCTTCAAACTTTAAACAAAACCAAAAATCTGAACCAAAAATCAATCAACGTTTAGCGTTTAGTTCTCCGTTGTGATATTTGTTAAGTTCAGCAATGAGCGAATGAGCGAGGATTACGTAAGATTGTCTGACTGCGTTCGCTAGATTTGCACAAACTGCCACGGGTCAAACTCATCGGCGGATTCCATTTTTTGTATATGCAGATATGGTTTGTCATGGCCAGAGCTGGATTTTTGCCATGGATTAGGGCGTGGGATTAAGGATTGGCGTCGGGCCACCCTTCGCAGCTACGACGGCCGCACTGCAGTTAGCGCATTGCCTTCTCGAAAAGTAACCCCCGACCGAAATTCTTGCCTGCGCTGTTCAGGCGACGCTTCCAGTGCGGGCTTGGATCGTAACGAAGACGTCGAGTTAAATTGAAGCCGCACCCGCAACAAGGTATTATTTTGTTATGGCCACAAGCGTTCCTACTCCAGCCCGGCACGGGTTTCAGACAGATGACACAAGTCTCCAACCCATTGCCGCCAAGGTCTTTGCCCGTGAGCGCCTCACGTTTCACGATGCTGTAGCCCTTTATCGCTCGCCGGACATCCTTGCTATCGGCTGGCTGGCCAATCACGTGCGTGAGCGCATGCACGGCAATGTGGCCTATTTCAATGTGAACCGGCACATCAACCCGACAAACGTCTGCGTTGCCGCCTGCCGCCTTTGCGCCTTCGGACGCCGCAAGGATGCTCCAGGCGCTTACACCATGGCACTGGAAGAGGCTTTCCAGACCGCTGCGTCGGGGTATTCAGAGGCGATTACAGAGTTTCACATTGTCGGCGGCCTGCATCCTGATCTGCCGTTCCAGTATTACCTGGATCTGATTTCCGGCCTGAAAGCTCGCTTCCCGCAGGTCCATCTGAAAGCGCTGACCATGGTTGAAATCGCTTTTCTGGCCAAACGCGCCAAGCTTTCCATTGAAGAAACTTTGCGGCAGCTCAAAAGCGCCGGTCTGGACTCATTGCCCGGCGGCGGTGCTGAAATCTTCAATGAGCGTGTGCGTCGCGTGATTTGCGACCACAAAATTGATGGCGACCAATGGCTTGATACCGCGCGTACAGCGCACCGGATCGGGCTGAAATCGAACGCCACCATGCTTTATGGCCACATTGAGAACGAGGAAGATCGTGCCGACCATCTCATCCGCCTGCGCACGCTGCAGGACGAAACCCACGGATTCCAGACATTTATTCCACTGGCCTTTCACCCGGCCAACACTCCGTTAGCGCATCTGTTCGTGACCACGGGAATGCTGGACCTGAAGCAAATCGCCATCGGACGCCTGGTGCTCGATAACTTCCCGCATATCAAGGCTTACTGGCAGATGCTCTCACCCAAGATTGCTCAGATCTCATTGCGCTTCGGGGCGGACGATGTTGACGGCACCGTGGTAGAAGAAAAGATTTATCACGACGCCGGCGCCACCACCCCGCAGGGCATGGTCCGAAAAGAACTGGAGCGCCTGATCCGTGAAGCCGGCCGCGAGCCCGTCGAGCGCGACACCATGTATCGTCCGGTGACGAGGACGGAGACTTCGTTCACGATTTCGGTCTAGTGCAGTATGAGTTGCATCTTCATCGGTCCCCGGGGATTATAGTGTTAAGCTATCGGACGCAGTTGAGTAACGAGTATGAGAGAGAAGATTCCCAAAGAAGAGTCCTTTTTGACTGCGGATGATATCAGGATTTTTATCTCCCACAGTGCTCGAGATCAGATCATAGCGGAGGCGCTAGTAGAATTACTAAAAAATGGTCTGGAAATTGATCCAAAATCAATTCGGTGTACCAGTGTGCCTGGGCATGGTTTGCGTGGGGGCGTGCGCGCTGATGATGCATTACGCTATGAGCTACTCAAAACATATTGTTTTATCGGATTATTAACTCCTGATAGTTTAAAGTCGACTTATGTACTTTTTGAACTCGGGGCTCGATGGGGCGCTGATCTTCACTTGCTGCCACTGCTTGCGTCTGGGTTGCAGCCTAAACATCTGAAAGGACCGCTGGTAGGTATAAACGCTCATTCCTGCAGTTCAGCAGCTCAGCTTCACCAAATGATT
>DATCAX010000460.1:0-2819 GCA_036512375.1 Candidatus Angelobacter sp.
AAAGTTTGAAACGCACATCCATCGCGATGCGCGGATTTACCAGAAGCCGGCCAATCTGGCGCGAGCCGCCACAACGCAGGAGAAAGTTTGAACGCGCAAGGGGCAGAATTCGTGGAGATCTTCCTGCAGGAAGCGTCAGAGCGCCTGCAGTTTTTGCGGGAATACTCAGGCATCCTGCAGGATGCATATCCGCGTCCGGAAGACGTGGAGCGTCTGTATATTGCGGCGCACACGCTTGCCGGCACCTCGGCCTCATATGGCTTTCCGCTTTTCGCCGAAATTTCCGGCAAGCTCGCCCACATCTTTCAATATGCGATGAACGCCACCATCGCCGCTGACGCAGCGGGTCCTTTGGTGGAGTTTGTCTCTGAGGCAGTGGCGCTTCTCGAATCCGACCTCATCATGATCAGCACGAACGCGATGGAGTCTGACGAGGACATTGGAATCTTCAAGCAGCGTTACCCATTTGCTTTCCAGACGTCGGCATTGCCACAGCAGGAGGAACGGCCTCAAGCCGCCGCGGCGGAAAATGCGTCAGCAGCAAATGCGGAACAATCCGACTCAGTTCTGGAAGCATCGGCTACCATCGCAGAAATTCCTTACCAGCCTCTGCCGTTGGACGGTGAAGTTTCCGCTGAAGTCCTTGAGTTCTTTGTTCCTGAAGTGGAAGAGCATTTGCAGATTGTGACCCACTGCCTGCTTTCGCTGGAGACCAATCCCAGCTCTGAGCAGATTCATCGGCTGCTGCGCGCCATGCATACGGTGAAGGGATCGGCGGCGCAGGTTGGATTGCACCGCATATCGAGCGTCGCCCACCGCGCGGAAGACTTGATCGGGCGGTTGCGCGAAGGCGAACTGCGCCCCAGCGCCGAGATTATCGACATCTGCCTTGATGCGGTAGATATGCTTAAGAAATTTCTCTACCACCAATGGACGGACGAGGCTGTTATGCAGACATCCGTTCAGGGTCTGTTTTCTCGCATTTCGCGCCTGGTGCCTCCAGAAAGAGAAGAGGAAGTTGCAACCCTCAAGGTGGCTGCAGTAAGGGACGTTGGTGCTCCTGCGCCCACACAGCAAATCGAAACAGCGCCCGCCAGCTACCTTCAGGAAATACATCTTTCAGACGGCGAACCTGCGGTCGCATCAGCGGCTGCCATAGCTCATCAGGAAATTCCGGTAGCGGTTCCCGTATTAGCGCCCGCGATCGCAGCGGAGATCAAGAAGCCGGAAGGCATTGAGAAGTTCGCCGACGAAGATCTGATGCGAAAAGAGCCGGCGTCCATGCCGCAGTCCAAATCTGTGCGCGTTGGATTGGAACGGCTGGACCGCATGATGAACGCAGTAGGCGAGTTGGTGATCAACCGCACGCGCATGCTGGGCCGCGTGGCTGAGCTGGAGCGTCTGGCTGACGTGCTGAATTTCTCCAAGGCACGCATGCAGGACAAGGTTTCTGAATTCCAGGAGAAACACGAGTTCAGCCGCATACACTCAGCGCCGACGCCAAGGCCTTCAGACGACTTTCCGCTTCGCAGCGGTTATTCCAGCTATTCGCATTCTTTTGACCATTCGCTGGCCGAGTTCAGCGAACTGGAGATGGACCGCTATGATGATTTCAATATCCTCTCGCGCTCGCTGACAGAGATTTCCGCTGACATTACAGAAGTGCTGACACAGCTTGATGGCTTTGTCCGCCGCGTGGATGGCGACATTGACGAGTTCACCAAGCTGGCCCATCGCCTGCAGGATGAAATCACACAGGCGCGCATGGTGCCCATCGGCAATCTCTACACGCGGATCTCACGCACTGTGCGCGATGCAGCCAAGGCCGTGAACAAAAAAGTTGAGCTCACCCTGGCCGGCGCCGAGACTGAACTGGACAACAACATTATCCAGCAGATTTCCGATCCGCTGATTCACCTGGTGCGTAATGCCGTTGCCCACGGCCTGGAGCGGGACGAAGAAAGATATGAGCAGGGCAAGAGCGATTCCGGCAACGTCGCTGTAAGAGCCTACCATCGCGGCAACCACATATATATAGAGGTAGAGGACGACGGTCGCGGCATTGATTATGAAAAGGTCCGCAAGACCGCTGTTGATCACGGTATGCTGTCCGCCGAGAACGCCGCGGAACTGGGTGAAAGGGCCTTGCTCGATCTCCTGTTCCAGCCGGGGTTCTCCACGGCGCCGCGCAAGACCGAATTAGCCGGTCGCGGCGTTGGCCTGGACGTGGTGAAGTCAAATCTCGCGCTGCTCAATGGTGAGATTGAAGTCGAAACGCAAAAGGGACTGGGCAGCCGCTTCACGCTGAAAGTTCCTCTCACTCTCATCATCTCGCAAGCACTTTTTGTCCGTTGCGGCAGCTCGATGTTTGCTCTCCCGCTATCATTCGTAGAAGAGATCAGACGCCTCCGGATCAATGAAATTGAAGAAGTCGGCGGCAAGCTGCTGACTAAAGTTCGCGACGTCGTGACGGAAATCGTACGCCTTGATAGCGCGCTAGGACTGGAGTCGATCCAGCCGATCAACGGTTACTTCCGCATGGTGATTGTGAATGTTGCCGGACGCCAGGTGGGCGTAGTGGTGGAAGACGTCGTCCGCAAAGACGAAATCGTTATCAAGAGCCTGGGTGAGTTCCTGCGCAACTTGAAGATGTTTCCCGGCGCCACCATCGCGCCGGACGGCAGCCTGATTCTGCTGATTGACGTGAACCGCCTGGTCGCAGGTGAAGCCATTGAGCACCGTCCGCTGATGACCAGCGCCAATGCGGCCCGCGTCTTTGCGCCAGGGGCAGCAGCCGTGGCCCACGGCGACATTCCCCA
>DATCAX010000461.1:0-4283 GCA_036512375.1 Candidatus Angelobacter sp.
TCGGAATCGGGCAGGGAACGCCAGGCAATCACGTCATCTTTGCGGTCGATGGCAATTTCCGCGTCCCAATGGATTCGTTTGCCCAGGGGACCGATGGCTGTCCATCTGGAGCGGTTATCATTCAAGAGTGTGACAGATTCAAGATGGCGCATGAATAATGGCAGGTTTTCAAACTTGCTCCAGAACTGGTATGCCTCTTCTGGCGTGCAGTTCAATAAAATGCTGCTGCGGGCTATCAGTTCCCGCTGACGAACCCCGGCTTTGGCTCCTGCATATGACAGAAGGCCACCGGCAGCCGCAATAGCGACCCCAGACCTGGAGCGACGAGACAAACCTAACAGGGCAAGCCCGCCTCCCGTTATCAATGCGCTCCATCGGAGTGCCTTCTCTAACCGGTATCGGCGGCCTTGAGCGTTTCGTAAGTGAATGCGTGCAGCTTCGCTCATAACAACACAACCTTTCCTTGGGAATAATCTTTCAGATGCGCGGCGAAAATGTGGGGTGACCTCTACGAACAGTTTTTCGCGGAGCTCACAATCGAATTTCAAGGAGTCAGAGAGGGTCACCCAATCCAGAGCAGAGCAGCTTCGATTCGTGCGGATGATTCGAGGTGGAGCACCCAGTGACGTCTAAAACAGTGATGCGCGATTGAGAACTGATGGGCTCACGGTAAGGCTGTGACAATCAGCAGTGTGCCTGTTGAAAATCTGCTCATCTGGAAGCGGTATAATCTAATTTCCAGCATGAGCTACCAGGTACTAGCGCGCAAATACCGCCCGCAACGTTTTTCTGAGGTGATTGGGCAGGAACACGTAACCCGAACACTGAAGAACGCCATCGATCAGCAGCGGATGGCGCATGGCTATATCTTCAGCGGTCATCGCGGCATCGGTAAAACCACCATCGCACGTATTCTGGCCATGGCCCTGAATTGCCGCGCTACGGACCAGCCAAATCCTGAGCCCTGCGGGGTATGCGAGTCATGCATTGAAGTCAGGGCCGGAAACTCAGTGGATGTAATTGAGATTGACGCAGCGACTAACCGCGGCATTGATGAGATACGAGAGCTGCGCGATGCCGCCCGCTATCGGCCGGCGCGTGATCGCTTCAAGATTTATATTCTGGACGAAGCGCATCAGATCACCGATGCTGCGTTTAACGCGCTGCTCAAGACGCTGGAAGAGCCGCCACCGCACATTATTTTTATGATGGCCACCACCCAGGCGGAGGACATTCCGCAGACCATCCGCTCGCGCTGCCAGCACTTCAGTTTTCACGCGGTCAAGTTCGATGAAATCGTCAGCCAGTTGGGCGCGATTGCCGGCAAGGAAAATATTCAGACGGACGATGAAGCGCTGGCTGTGCTGGCCGAGGCCGGCGATGGTTCCATGCGCGATGCGCTTTCCATCATGGACCAGGCCATCGCGTGTTGTGGCACCAGGCTCAGCGGTGAACTCGTACGCGGGCTGGTTGGAAACGTAGGTTCTGAAGTTTTTGAAGACCTGATGGGAACGGTCTCGCGCAGTTCTAGTGAAGAGGCCCTGCGCACGCTTGATCGCCTCATGGTCGAAGGACACAATCCGGCGCACTTTGCCCGGCAGCTTGTACGGTTCCTGCGTAACGCGGTGGTGGCGAAAGTGGCTGGCGCTGACTCCTCGCTGCTACAGATTTCATCGGATGAGCGGGCACGCGTGGGGCGCGTGGCGAGCCAGTTTTCTGAAGAAGACCTCGCGCGCTTTCTCCAGATCATGCTCCGCACCTTCGATGAACTTGGATATCGGCAGGAGCAAAGATTTCATCTAGAACTGGGCGTGCTGAAGCTGGTCCATGCCCAACGTATTCTTCCGCTGGAGCAGATTCTGAGCCAGGTCGCAGGTGAAACGCACAAGAGTCCTGAAGCACAGCGGGCGACATCGACGCGGTCTTCGCCTGTGGCTGCTTCCGCGTCAGCACCATCTCCGGGCGCTGCTCCGCGGCAGCAGAGTCCCGTATCACCCTTCGAGGCAGATCGTGCCCGCAAAGATCGTAGCTTTGATCCGGAAATGTCTGGAGCACCGGCAGCAGTTCAGGCACAAACTTCAGCAACTGCTACGGCGGTGGCCGTGGAAGAACCGCAGACGAGTGAAGATCCGGGGACGATCCTCGGTCACGTGCTGGCGGAGTTGGAGAAGGCCGGGCACAAAATGCTGGCTTCTACGCTCGAAAGCGGCAGCGTTACTCTGAAGGGAAATGAGTTGCTCGTGAGCATTGCCCAGCCGGGGGCAGTCATCGATTTGATGATGAGTGCTGAACCCAGGCGACTGGCCAATGCCGCGGCCAGCGCGGCCATGGGACGTCCAGCGAAAGTCAACGTTGTCAGCGGAGTTCCGGCGGCAATAAATGGAGCGGCAACAGCGGTGCGGCCTCGCAATGGCGCCAGCGCTCGCAGCCGCGCAGCAGAAGACCCGATCGTGCAGCGCATGCGCGAGAAATTCGGCGCGGAGATTCGCACGGTCATTGATCATCGCGAGAAAAACTAGGAGAAGCCATGGGCGGATTTAACTCACGCCAATTTCAAGAAATGTTGGAGAATGCGCAAAAGCAGGCGCAGGACCTGCAGAGCAAGATGAAGCAGACCGTGGTTGAGGCTTCTTCCGGCGGCGGCACTGTCACCATCAAGATGAATGGGCAGAAACAAGTGCTGGAGACGCGGATCGATCCGGAAGCGGTCAGAGCCGGGGACGTGGAGATGCTCCAGGACCTGGTAACGGCGGCGGTGAACGCAGCGGGCCAGAAGGTGGATGAAGCAATGCAATCCACTGTGGGCGGAATGCTGGGCGGAATGGGAATTCCGGGAATTTAGAGGAACCTTGTGTCAAAGTTCGCCGAGCCCATGGCTCTATTGATCGATGAGTTAAAGAAGCTTCCGGGCGTTGGCGGCAAGAGCGCCCAGCGCCTGGCCTTCCACATTCTGCGGTCCAGTGCAGAGGACGCTGACGGCCTGGCTGCGGCTATCCGTAATCTTAAAGAAAAACTTCACTTGTGCTCCGTGTGCAGCAATATTACGGATGTTGATCCGTGCAGCTATTGCACCAGCGCGACCCGCAATCAGCGGCTGGTTTGCGTGGTAGAAGAGCCCACGAACATTGCTTCCATCGAGAAAGCCCGGTTTTATAACGGTGTCTACCATGTCCTGCACGGAGCCATTTCTCCGCTGCACGGGGTTGGCCCGGAACAACTGCGCATACCGTCGTTGATGAGACGAATTGAGAGCGGCAATCTGGACGAAATCATCATTGCTACCAATCCCACGATCGAAGGCGAGGCCACGGCGATGCATCTAACGGGACTTCTTAAGCGCCCGGGCGTAAAGATCACCCGAATCGCCACAGGCATTCCCGCCGGAAGCGATATTGAATATGCGGACGAGGTGACGATGCTGAAGGCGATGGAAGGCAGAAGAGAGCTGTAGTAGAAGCCTCTCAGAGGAATTTCTGTTCCTAATTTTGTGTGGACCGCTCTAATTTCTCAGCTTGGCCAGCAAATCCTGTGGATGCACGGGTTTCGCCAGAATCTCAAATTCATGACCCTGGGCGCGGGCTTTTTCCAGCAGATCGGCCGTGGCGGCCTGGCCGGAGAACAGAAGGATCTTGCACCCTGGCAGAACCTGGCGTATGCGGATGGCGGCTTCAATGCCGTTCATGTCGGGCATGATGACATCACTGATAATCAAATCCGGTCTGGTCTCTCTGGCGCGATCCACGGCCGCAGTGCCAGTGTAGACCGCTGAGGCGTCAAACCCGTTTTGATTGAGAATAATCGCCAGAGTATCGGCGATAACGCGCTCATCGTCCACCACCAGTACTCGGGGTTTAGAAGGCTGGCCATTGGATGTCAAATTGGGAACTCCTGTAACAGTAAAATCAGAACCGATTCAAGCACCAGGATTCATTATAACGTGTCGCAACGTGCTGCTGTGTCCTTAACAGAGATGCTGGATTTGGCTAAAAAGAGGGCTGACGGAGGCCAACCTGCGATTCTTTGGCGGCTTCTCACTGTGGTGAACCCCATATGCAGGATATTCAATGATGCGTAAGTTAGCGACATTTGTAGTGTTTGTGCTGCTTGCGGTGGCAACCGCTGTTGCACAGAACCCCGCGGGTACAAACAACACCGGCGCGACCACGCCACAAACGCAGAGTTCGTCCAACCCGAGTAACGGAACCGCGCCAACTGCAGTCACTTCGTCCTCGGAAATGCGGCAGGCGGGTACCACTCCGCCGGTGAGTTCCGGCCCCGGGACA
>DATCAX010000462.1:0-5527 GCA_036512375.1 Candidatus Angelobacter sp.
GATCTGGTCCTGAAAATTATTTCCGGGCATGACGCTGAAGATATGGGCTCGTTGCCGGAAGCATCGGCAAAATACGCAGGCGCGGGAGAAGTGAAAGGCAAGCTGCGCGTGGGCTGGCTGATGAACCAGTGGAAGGAAATCTCTCCGGAAGTAAATCAGGCGGTGATGGCCGCGCGACAGGTGCTGGAAAAGAGCCCATCAATTGAGCTGAGCAACACCACGCTGCCGGATGGTCCATGGGAGACCGCTGCCGGTCTTGTCGTTTCCGTAGAAGGCGCCACCGCATTTCACACGCTCATCCAGTCCGGACGCGTGGCCGAACTGACCGATCCGCTGGGTAAGATTGGCGGCTACATGAATGAAGAGATCAGCGCATCAGACTTTATCCTGGCCCAGCGTATCCGCGCTGTTCTGCAAGTGAAGATGGATGAAATCTTCAACCATGTTGACGTTCTGGCTACGGCTTCGCTTCCCGTGACTGCCAGCAAAATCGATGCAAACCTTGATGAAGCCCTGACGTTTGCCGATCCCATCGGCGGCATCGGCAATATTTGCGGGCTGCCCGCGATCAGCGTGCCTTGTGGCTTTGGCCAGCATGGCTTGCCTGTGGGCATTCAGTTTATTGCAAGGCCGCTGGATGACGCGAAAGTCGTTCAGGCAGCGCGCGTCTTCCAGCGCCAGACAGACTGGCACCAAAAGCACCCGACTCTTACGTAAAAGAAAAACCTATGCGCCTTATCAGGTATTTCACCTGAGTGCACTTGAAGCGCTCGCTGTGCAATACTTAATAAGTTGCCGCTTGTTCCACGTGCTCAAGGGGCGCGCATCCAAAGATCCAGAATGTCCGCTGATTTATTGACCGGAACACCGTTCAATCCGGAACCGCTGCGTGAGTCCATCCTGCGGCACATTCATTACTCGCTCGCCCGCCCGGGCGGCAATCTTGTCCCCCGCGAACTTTTCAAGCCTCTCTCGCTGACCATTCGCGATTACATGATCGACGGCCTGCTCAAAACAGAGCGGCGCTATCGCGAAAAGAACGTCAAGCGCCTGGGCTACATCTCCATGGAATTTCTGATGGGGCGCTGGCTCAGTGACAATTTATGCAACCTCGGCCTGGGTGAGCAGTGCCGCTCTGTTCTGGCGGAATTTGGCGTGAGGCTGGAAGACGTTCTGGAGATGGAGCCTGACGCCGGTTTGGGCAACGGCGGATTGGGCCGGCTGGCCGCGTGCTTTCTGGAATCGTTGGCCACCATGGGTATGCCCGGCTTTGGCTATGGCATTGACTACGAATACGGAATGTTCAAGCAGGAGATTGTCGGCGGCTTCCAGCGGGAAAAGCCCGATCAGTGGAAGTCAGAAGGAACGCCGTTTTATATCGAGCGCCCGCAGGAGTTTTGCACGGTTCCAATGTATGGCCGGCTGCAATCGTCGCGCGATTCGCACGGCAACCGGCGGCAGAGCTGGGTGGACAGCCGGATCGTCGTCGGCGTGCCCAATGACATGCCGGTGGCCGGTTACGGCGGCGACACGGTAAACTTTCTGCGCCTGTTTACCGCGCGCGCTTCAGAAGACTTCGACATCGAGATTTTCAATCGCGGCGACTACATCCGCGCGGTGGAGCAGAAGATTGCCTCGGAAAATATTTCCCGCGTCCTTTACCCCTCAGATTCCGTGCTCTCCGGCAAAGAGCTGCGCCTGAACCAGGAATATTTTCTGGTGGCGTGTGCGTTGCGTGACATCCTGCGCTATTACATGTCCACGCATATTGGTTTTGACGAGCTTCCCTCCAAGGTCGCCATCCAGATGAATGACACGCATCCCAGCCTTTGCGTGGCTGAGCTGATGCGCTTTCTCGTGGATGAGAATTCGCTTGACTGGGACAAAGCCTGGGAGCTAACTGTGGCTACGCTGGGCTATACCAACCACACGCTGCTGCCGGAAGCCCTGGAAAAATGGCCTGTTTCGCTGATTGAGCGCGTGCTGCCGCGGCACACCGAGATTATTTTTGGTATCAATCACCAGTTTCTCCGCACCGTGGCGCGCAGCTGGCCGGGTGACATGGACCGCCAACGGCGTATGTCGATCATTGAAGAGGGTCCGGAAAAGCATGTTCGCATGGCCAACCTGGCCATTGTCGGGAGCCACGCAATCAATGGCGTTTCTCAGCTGCACTCTGACTTGATCAAGAGTGCGTTGGTGCCGGATTTTGCCCAGCTCTGGCCGGAGCGCTTCAGCAACAAGACGAACGGAGTCGCGCCGCGGCGCTGGATTTTGAAAGCCAATCCCGGCCTGTCCGCGCTGCTGACACGCACCGTGGGAAAAGAATGGATCACTGACCTGGATCGCGTGCGCGCGATCGAGAAGGGCGCAGGCGATCCCACCTTCCGCGAGGAATTTCGCGAGATCAAGCGGCGTAACAAAGAAAAACTGGCGCGCGAGGTGTTTAACACCACCGCAGTTGGCATTGATCCGCATTCAATGTTTGACGTCCATGTAAAACGTATTCATGAATACAAGCGCCAGCTGCTGAACGTGATGCGCGTGATTCACGAGTACCTGAGCGTGGCGGACGATGGCGCAGACCCGCAAATGCTGCGCACGTATATTTTTGCCGGCAAGGCAGCACCGGGATACTGGGCGGCCAAGCAGATCATCAAGCTCATCAACAACGTTGCCCAGGTGGTGAACACTGACCCGAGAGTAAAAGACCGGATCAAGGTTGTCTTTGTTCCCGACTATCGCGTTTCGCTGGCGGAAGTCATCATGCCCGCCGCCGATCTCAGCCAGCAGATATCGACAGCCGGCATGGAAGCTTCGGGCACCGGCAACATGAAGCTCGCCATGAACGGCGCGCTCACGCTGGGCACGCTTGACGGCGCCAACATAGAAATCATGGAAGCCGTGGGCGAGGCGAATATTTATACTTTCGGCCTTACGCGTGAAGACGTGAGCTGGTACCAGGAGTCGCGGGGCTATAATCCGCGCGAGATCTATAACAATGATGCCACGGTACGCCGCGTGGTGGATTGCCTCGGATCAAACCGTTTATGTCCGGACGAGCCTGGTCTCTTCCGCTGGATCGTGGACGAACTGCTGGATCGCAGCGATCGCTACTTCCATCTGGCTGATCTGTCTTCTTACATTGAAGCCAGCCATCGCGCGGAAAAAGATTATCGCGAACCCGAAGTGTGGACAGCCAAATCCATCCTGAACGTTGCCCGTACCGGGTTTTTCTCCAGCGACCGGACCATCGCTGAATATGCGCGCGACATCTGGAACATCCAGCCTGCAGTGCCTGGCCGTGAACGTGAGTCTGATGCCGCCAAAGAGCCGCAGCGGGCAGAAGTTTCACGGTAAAAAGCCGCGACCATATGCCAATCCAGGCCTTAAGCCTCATTAAGTACGATTCTTTCCACGTATTCCACAGCCCAAAGCCGCTTTTTAACACGTTCTTAACATTCGGGCCTCTCCGCCAGGAGTGTAATGAAGCTGTTCGAAGTAACGGCGCCAGCGGCGTTACCGCTTTGAGGAGAGAAAATATGCGAATTGTCCAATCGCCCTACCAGGCTCGAATTGTTCCCCAGAGCGCCGGTGCGCCCAACCTTTGGCGCTGCGTAATTGAGCAGGAAGGTTCAAGGGAAGTGGTGGTCCTGCACGAAACCGCACGCAAAGAAGATGCGCGTTGCATGGCCCTGCTGGAGCTGGCGCGGCTGGAGCCTGCCGGTGCCGCGGCGAAACGGCTGATCACAGGAAAATGAAAATGGGCCCGGAGAAGGGCCCTGTTTTCGCGAGTTACGAGAGAAAAACAGGTTCGAATTTCTCCTTGATGAAGCGATTGAGATTGTTTTACGCCGGCCGCTTTAACGCGCGATGAACAGACGGTTAAGCTTTCGTGAATCCGCGACCGCGCCTTCTATAAAAATCCTGTGTTACACTGATATCGCTTCCTGTGATGTCCCTAATCGATTGATTCCACAGCAAGGGCGCGTAGCTCAACTGGCAGAGCAACTGACTCTTAATCAGTAGGTTGAAGGTTCGATTCCTTCCGCGCTCACCATCCCATGAATGACTGGTTGACGTGGCCCTGGCTGTTTTGGAACCAGCTGAATTTCGAAAATACTGGGCCACAATTTGCCGGTAACAAACAGGCGCTTATGCGTCGAATCGTAGGCGATGCCGTTTAGCACCGCGTCCGATCTGCGGCGGTACACGGGACTGAGAAGGCCCGTGAGATCAATCCAGCCCAACACCTTGCCGGTTTGCTGAGAGATGCGGGCAATGCGATCGGTCTGCCATATATTGGAGAAGATTTCGCCTTCCACAAATTCCAGTTCATTCAACTGATCGATGGGCGCAGCGTCGTCATGAACGGTGAAGCGCCGCTTTTCCTTGAACGTGGTGGCGTCCAGCACGCGGATCTCAGACGTTCCGTCGCTCATGAAAACTTCATGGCCACTGGCAGTGAGATCCCAACCTTCGCCGGGATAAGAAAACTGCTGCATGAAGCGGAAGTCGTTCAGGTCATAGACGAAGCCGATGTGCGACTGCCATGTGAGCTGAATAATTTTGTTTTCAACGATGGCGATGCCTTCGCCAAAGAATTCACCGGCCAGGTCCACGTGCTGGACCACTTCGCCAGTTTCCAGGCGAACCTTGCGTAGTGACGACCGGCCATTCAGTCCCGTGCCTTCGTATAGAAATCCGTCACGGTAAACCAGGCCCTGGGTAAACGCGGCCGGGTCATGAGGAAACACGTGAACGACCTTAAACGTGTATTCAGGCGGACGGCGCGGGCCAGCCGGGCGTGACGACTGCCCGCTGGTGAAGTCCGCCGGCATCATAAGCAGTAAACTCACGATGATGGCTTTGCTGATTAGAGCCCACCAAACTGGTGTCCTTCGAAGATGGAAGCGAGCTTGGTGAGTTTAAGCAAATCACGCACGCGCGGTTTTGGATTTGCCAGCTCCAGTTCACAATGCGCTCTGCCCGCCGCCATGTAGACGCTGACCAGGGCGCCCAGGCCAGAACTATCGATGTACTCAACACCTGTAAGGTCAAGCACGATACGCTTGGTGTCCGGGATAACTCCGCGGATGGTGGATTGAAAAAGATCGGCTGTCGCCGCCGTGATTTTGCCGGTTCCGCGAACGATGGTTTCGTCCCCATTTTTTTCTGTAGTGAGTTCCAGTTCTCCACTGGGCACTGAGCTTGCGGCCATTCTGGGCCTCCCGTTTTTCAAAATTTGATCTTACACTTGCATTCGTCCCGCGGCCGTCTGGTCAGGAATTTGGATAAAGGCTCGTGGCAGCAACTCCAAAAGGGCAGTTGCCGAGGGTCAACCTTAGGGTCCGTACGAATCCCGAAACGATATACCCACTCACAGAAAAGCTCAAGCTGAAAGGGACTTTTTACCGGCAAAGATTTATTCTATAATGTATAGATAATGCCTGGGCGTGATTATCTTGGCGAATTCGAGCACATCATTGTTCTCGCCCTTTTGCGGCTGGGAGATCGAGCCTATGGC
>DATCAX010000463.1:0-5327 GCA_036512375.1 Candidatus Angelobacter sp.
AGGCGCTGGAAGGCGTAGGCAAATCGGGGCCGTCGATGGGCTATAAGGCCTGGGTTGATAAGGTTGTGATCGGCGATCTTGAATTTCATGATTGCTATGTTCAGGCCACGCCAAGGGAAATTGCGGAAGTGGATGGAACCATCGGCACAGAAGTTTTCTCGAAATACCTGATTACGCTCGATCTTGCAGCACGCAAATTACGCCTCGACCCGTTGCCTTCCCGCGGCGATGAGGGGCCATTCAAGCAGACAGAAGCATTCACGCAGACCTTCAGCTTTGGACACTTTCTGTTGTTGCCAACCGAGGTCGGCAAAAAAGCGGCGGGGCTGTTCGTCATCGATAGTGGAGCGAACGCCAACACGATCTCACCTGAGCTGGCCAGATTTATTCCGGAGATGCGGGCTTTCAATTCGCCCATGTCCGGAGCGAGCGGCGTGGTGAACAGTGCGTTTATCGCCGACAATGCCACGATGCGCTTTGCCAAGGTAAGCCGGACAGGCGAACACATCAGCACAGTTGATCTGCATTCCGTAAGCAGGGACCTGGGAGTCGAAATCTCCGGGCAGATTGGCTTCAGCGCCATGGAAAACATGAAAGTGACGATTGACTATCGCGATGGCCTGGTGCTGTTTGTGGGGAAATAAGCCTAACCAGATTTACCTTGCCACGCGAACAAAAAACGATATAATGACAGATATCGGGGTGATCGCCGATATCACGACATCCACCCCAGTCGGACAAAACCAGGCAGCACGAGAACCCGGTATCGCCGCGATCTGAAGAGCAGTTTCTTTGAAAACAAAATAGCCGCAGACAGACGCTGGGCGGTATTAACGAAAGAGTAAAATTCACGATTTGAACGGCGACAAAAAATGAACGCGATTCGAAGTCGAACCAAAGCAAAAATGAGGCTTCGACAGCCTTTTGAAAGGACTGTCGAATGGCGTTTAGGCCTTTGGTTGCAACAAAAGGCCTTGATGGGGGGTGGGGGTAGGCAAAAGTTAACTACCTGATCAACATTTTTAGTCGGGTTTTCAGCCCGAGACACTTCAGAATCGAGGACATTGTCACTCCGCTAAATTGCAAACCGCTTCCTAACCCTCGTATCATGTCTCGCCTGGCCCAAATAGGAGAGTTGTTCACTATGATCTTCCGGAGTCGTGTGTTTGTTTTGATGTTAATCTGTTCTTTTTCTGCTGCGTTGGCGCAGTCACCCAAGAGCCCTCAAACTTCTGAAGACAAGCAAGCCAAGAAGCCCGCTACAGCCCAGACCAAGAAACCGGCTACTAAGACCGTGACCCCGGCACAAACGGCTCCGCCGGCAGCCGGGCAGATTGACGAAAAAGTTTTTGGCGCCATGCGCTGGCGTCAGGTGGGCCCATTCCGAGGCGGACGCGTGCTGGCCGTCACGGGTGTCCCCGGCGAGCCGAACGTTTTCTACTTTGGCGGCGCTTCCAGCGGCGTGTGGAAGAGCACGGATGCGGGCACCAACTGGCAGCCACTTTTTGATAAGCAGCCCATCGCGTCGATCGGCGCGATTGCCGTGGCTCAATCTGACCACAATGTGATTTATGTGGGCTCGGGGGAAGCCTGCATCCGCGGCAACATTTCTTACGGCAATGGCGTTTATAAGTCAGTGGACGCGGGCAAGACGTGGAAGAACGTCGGCCTGAGAGATACGCAACATATCGGCGCCTTGATTATCGATCCTAAAAATCCGAACATCGTTTTTGTGGCAGCATTGGGCCACGCGTATGGAACCAATGAAGAGCGCGGCGTCTTCCGCACGGCCGACGGCGGTGCTACCTGGCAAAAGGTCCTTTATAAGGACAACAAAACCGGGGCAGTCGACGTGGTATTTGATCCCAACAATTCCAGCACGCTGTTTGCGTCGCTGTGGGAGGTTTACCGCAATCCGTGGAGCCTGAATAGTGGCGGACCCGGCAGCGGACTTTATAAATCCACTGACAGCGGCGTCACCTGGACGCACATTGAAGGTCATGGACTGCCCCCAGGGATCATGGGGCGCATTGGCATTTCAGTTTCAGGCGCCGACTCCAACAAGATCTACGCCATGGTGGAATCAAAAGAGGGCGGACTGTATCGCTCAGACGACGGCGGCGATAGTTGGATCCGCATGAATGAAGATGGCCGCCTGCGGCAACGCGCGTGGTATTTCAGCCACATTTTTGCCGATCCTAAATCTGCTGACACGGTTTACGTTCTAAACACTGGTATGTTCCGCTCCACGGACGGTGGCCGCACCTTTGGCCTGCTGCCTGCACCGCACGGTGACCACCACGGTCTGTGGATTGACCCAGACAATACGGACCATCTCATCAACGGCAACGACGGCGGCGCAACGGTTTCGCTGGATGGCGGACGCACATGGTCCACGCAGTATAACCAGCCCACGGCGCAGTTCTACCACGTCATCACCGACAATCGCTGGCCGTACTACATTTATGGCGCGCAGCAGGACAACTCCACCATCGCGATCAAGAGCTTCGACGATGATGGCGTGATCGGCCGACAGGACTGGTACGCCGTTGGCGGCGGCGAAAGCGGTTACATCGCACCGTATCCGCCGGACCCAAATGTCACCTTCGCCAACGCCGAAGCATTCACTTCACGCTTTGACAAGCGCACCGAGCAAGTAGTCGACATTTCAGTATGGCCGCTTGATGTCTCAGGGAACGGCGCGGAGAAATTGCAGCATCGCTTTAACTGGACATCGCCTTTGATGGTTTCACCGCACGATCCCAACACGCTGTATACAGCGTCTGAGATGGTTTTCAAGTCGACTAATGCAGGGCAGAGTTGGACGGCGATCAGCGGCGACCTCACGCATAATGACAAGACCAAGCAGAAACCCTCAGGTGGGCCGATCACGCTGGACATTACCAGCGTTGAGTACTATGACACGATCTTCGCTCTTGCGGAGTCGCCGCTCAAGAAAGACACGATCTGGGCAGGCACCGATGACGGGCTGATTCAGCTCACCACCGATGGCGGCCAGCACTGGGCCAATGTTACGCCCAAAGATATGCCGGAATGGAGCATGATCAGCATCATTGAGGCGTCGCATCAAGACCCGAACACAGCTTACGTTGCTGTGGACCGGCACAAGTTCGACGATTTCCGTCCGCTGATTTTCCGCACGCGCGATAACGGTAAAAATTGGATTCTCACGGCCAATGGCATTCCAGAGGGCTCTTACGTCCGCTCCGTGCGCGAGGATCCAAAGCGCAAAGGCCTGCTTTACGCCGGGACGGAAACAGGTGTTTATTTTTCTTTCGATGACGGCGGTCATTGGCAGCCTCTCAAGCTAAACCTGCCAACAGTCCCAGTTCACGATTTGGAAATTCATGGTGATGATCTGATTGCAGCGACCCATGGACGCGCCTTCTGGGTACTGGATGACATTACTCCTCTACGTCAACTGGACTCAGTTACTTCCGCCGCAGAGATGGTCTTGTTCAAACCGCAGACGGCGCTCCGCTTACACTTGCCCTCTGATATCGAACGGCGGGGGCCGGTGGGCGACAATCCACCGCCAGGAGCTATCATCAACTACTACTTTAATATTGCGCCCAAAGATGAAGTGAAACTTGAGATTCTTGATTCTGCAGGAAAAACAGTCCGCACACTTTCCAGCAAGGAGAAGAAAGGCGATGAGCAACCGCCGGAGTGGCCGGACCAGGTGAAAGAAGTCACCACCATTCCAGCTTCGTCCGGCATGAACCGCTATGCCTGGAACCTCCGCTGGGAGCCACCCGTGAAAATTCCCGGAGCCTTTTACAGCGGCATTGGTCCGCAAGGCCCATTGGCTCAGCCGGGACAATACACCGTCAAACTTACGGCTGGGAACCAGAGCCAGGCGCAGCCGCTTGAGATCGTCATGGACCCGCGCGCAAAAAGCGTACATGCCGACGACCTTCGCAAACAGTTTGAGCTTGCCCTGCAAGTGAATAATGCCAACACGGAGTTGCATCGCGCGGTGAACCAGATTCGCACCATGCGGGCTGAAATTAAGGCCGTGCAACAGCGTTTTGACAATGATCCTAAAATGAAGCCTTTACTTCAGCAGGCGGCCGCGCTGGATAAAAAGATGGCTCCGGTGGAGGAGCAGCTGATTCAGGTGAACATGAGAGGATCGGAAGCTAATCTGGCTTTCCCCAATATGCTGAATGAGCAGTTGGATTCGTTCAGCGGCATTGTGCAGGCCGGCGACGGCGCTCCCTCACAGCAGCAGTCTGAAGTATTCAAAATGCTGCGCGGTCAACTTGATCAGCAACTGGCGGCATGGAAGCAGATCACCTCAACTGACGTTCCTGCCTTCAATGAGGCCATGAAAGGCAGCAACACGCCGGTTCTGTATTTGCCGCCGGATGGAGAGTAAAGCCTCGGATTTAAGGCAGGTTAGCGGTTTAAAACGGCCTGCCAGCGCTAAAAATTCTATGCTTGGCAGGCATCTTTTCAGGCGTATTATGAAACAAAGAACTGAGGCCGAAGCTGCTGGTGAATAAGGTTCGATGATCGGTCTTTCCGTAACTGCTCCCATCCGTTGTCCCCATAGGAGTCATTCATGCGAGCGATCCTTTTCGTTGACGATCATGAAGTGCTGGCGAGATTGAGCTGCGAGATCCTGGAAATGCAGGGCTATCGCGCGGTCAGCGCTTACAACGGGGCTGAAGCCCTGAAGAAGTTCGACGAAGAAGACTTTGACATCCTAGTAACTGATTTCCGTATGGATGGCATGAATGGCGTAGAACTGGCCCGCAAAGTCCACGAGAAGAATCCTGAAGTTCCGGTAATCATCGTCACCGGTTATGGTCCCATTGATGGCGGAAAAGACGTGGCAGCATGCCTGCAAAAAGAAGATCTCTTTCCCGCCCTTTTGGAGAAGATCAAAGCGTTCCTGGGTGAAAGGGAACCGCGCCCACAAGAGGTTAAAACAGCCTAAGCTTCTTTACATATATCCATGTGAAAACGCCGCCCTGGCTGCGAATGTCCCCGGGGATTAAATCCGCCGCCCTTGCTTCTTGTCCTTTGGCGGTGAAGGGTTTTTGTTAGACTCACCCAGTGCGTCGTCTCATCGTAAACGCAGATGATTTTGGCCTGACTGCGGGCGTAAACCGGGCAATTGCTGAGAGCAATCGCGCTGGGGTGGTCACGTCAACCACGCTCATGGCCAATGCCCAGGCTTCTGAAGCAGCGATCGATCTTGCCAAGGCGCAGCCAAGCCTCAAGACCGGATGCCACGTCGTTCTGATTGATGGTGTGCCTCTGACGGCAAATCTGCCTTCGCTCACAAACGGTTCGCG
>DATCAX010000464.1:0-4922 GCA_036512375.1 Candidatus Angelobacter sp.
GTTGCAGAACATATCCCAATCGATCAGAAAGGTCTTCACCGTGTCGGGTCCGGGACTCCAGACCGCTGCCTGCAATACCTTGTTATTAGGATCATTGCCGGAACCCGCGATGATCAGCACCTTTCCGTTGTGCATCAGGGCCACATGCACGGGATTAATAGGCATGAGCAGGGAGAGGGTGTCCCAACGGCCATTCTGCTGCGGCTGGGCTTCTATGAATGCGCGCTCGACCGCTTTTCCATGGCGCATCTCAGCGGGCTCAATAAAAGGCTTCTTCGTTTCACTGGGTGTTTGCGACTCATTCTGTTTCGCTTCATTGCTTTGCGCAAATGATGCGAGTTGAATTGCGCACAGAATGGTGGCGGAAACCGCGATGCTAACTCCGTGCCCGGAGCGCAAAGTGGCGGACAATGCTGCGTTCAATTTGCCTACAAGCTGGCGCGTGCAACGGATGAAATGCGATGCGATGGACATGGAGAGGCTCCTCTCGATCCTGAATTCGGGGCCGGTTGTCCTTGGTTGGGAGAACGCTCTTATGGAACCATGCCGGACTGGCCGCGTCAAGATTGAAATCACTTAAAAAGGCAATGCGGTTCCAAAACAGGATGGACCCTCCGCGCAGTAAGCGGCGGCGCGGGTGTAACTGGTAAATGGCGGCAGTGAATCGTTTCAAATCTGCCTCTTTGTCGCCGCTGTGGATTGGTTCCCTTCCCACTGGACGCTATATAATCCGCTCACCGGCACCTTGATTGATCCATGACCGAACCCTCTACTCCGCTGATGCGGCAATATGCCGCCATCAAGAAGCAGCATCCCAACGCGCTGCTCTTCTTCCGCCTGGGAGACTTCTACGAACTGTTTTTCGAGGACGCCGTGGTAGCCGCGCGCGAGTTGCAAATCACGCTGACGTCGCGCAACAAAGAGAAAGACCACGCCATCCCCATGTGCGGCGTGCCGTATCACGCGGCGGAGAACTATCTTTCAAAACTCCTCCGCAAGGGCTTCAAGGTCGCCATCTGCGAACAAATGGAGGTTCCCAGCGCGGCCACCAAGCTGGTGCGCCGCGAGGTTACACGAGTGCTTACGCCGGGGACAGCCATCGATTCAAGCGTGGGCTCGGAAGAAAACAATTTTCTAGCAGCGCTGGCGCGGGCTTCAGGCGCGGTTGGACTGGCAGCTCTGGATCTTTCCACCGGCGAATTTCGCGCCACAGAGTTTCGCGGCCCTGACGCCGAGCGCCGCATCGTGGAGGAGCTACAGCAGTTGCGGCCGCGCGAAGTTCTCTACCCTTCTGGCCTGCCATTGTTCGATCAGCCGCCGATGACCGGTGCGGACACTCGAGCCGAGCGCAACGACCAAGACACCGCGGCTCAGATCAATCGGGGCGGCACCGGGGCGGCATTGCAGCAGACCGGCGGCGCCATGCGCTTTACGGAAACACCCCTTGAAGACTGGGTGTTCAGCCCGGACTATGCGGTGCCTCTGCTGGAAAATAAGCTGGGCGTGCTTTCGCTCGAAGGCTTTGGGTTGCAGGGTCGTCCGGCGGCGGCCACCGCGGCTGGGGCCATTCTGCATTACGTCCGCTCCACCCAGCGCGGGACGCTGGAACACGTGGACCGCATTGGCTTTTACGATCGCCAGGAATATCTGGTGCTTGACGCCGTTACGGTGCGCAACTTGGAGCTGGTGGAACCTCTTTTTGCCAACACCAGCAGTGAGGTCACGCTCTTCCGCGCGCTCGATGCCACGCTCACCCCTATGGGCAAACGCCTGCTCCGCTCATGGATGCTGCGTCCGTCGATTGAAATAGATGAAATCAACAGGAGACTGGACGCGGTAGAAGTGGGGGTAAAAGAATTTGTCGCCCGCGAAGAGCTGCGGCGTGCGCTGGAAGGCGTGCTCGATATCGAGCGCCTGCTGAGCCGCGTGACACTGGAGACGGCAAACCCGCGCGACGTGCTTGCGCTGTGCGCCAGCCTGAACCGCATTCCACGGATCAAAGTGGCGCTGCGCCGGTTGGCTTCTGCTCGACTCGCAGAACTGAATGGGCTGCTTGACGAAATGGCCGACCTGCGCCAACGCATCGAAAAAACCATGGTCGCCGAACCGCCGCTCACGCTGGCCGATGGAGGCGTGATCCAGCCTGACGTCGATCAGGAATTGGACGATCTGCGCAACCTCAGCCGCAACAGCAAACAGTACATCGCGCAAATTGAAGAGCGTGAGCGCAAACGCACCGGCATTAATTCGCTCAAGGTTAAATTTAATTCGATCTTTGGTTATTACATTGAAATCAGCAAATCGAACCTGCATCATGCTCCTCCGGACTATGAACGCAAGCAGACACTTGTCAATGCCGAGCGTTACACCACGCCCGAGCTGAAAGAATACGAAACCAAAGTTCTGGATGCACAGGAGAAGATCGTCGAGATCGAGCGGCGCTTATTTACTGAGCTGCGCACGGCGATTGCCGCCGAGGCGCGGCGCATCCGGCAGACGTCACTGGCACTGGCCGAGGTGGATGTGCTGGCTTCACTGGCGTTCATCGCACAGAACCGCGGCTATTGCCGCCCCAAATTTACTGCCGGATCAGAGGAACTGGAAATCATTGGAGGTCGTCATCCGGTGCTGGAACAACTGGAACTCACCGGCAGCAATGATCGCTTTGTGCCCAACGATCTTTATCTGAACTCCAGTAGCCACTGCATCTTACTCATCACCGGACCCAACATGGGCGGCAAGTCAACCTATCTGCGGCAAACCGCTCTGACGGTGCTGATGGCGCAGATGGGAGGGTTTGTGCCCGCGCGCTCGGCGCGGTTACCGATCGTCGATCGCATATTTACCCGCATCGGCGCCAGTGACAATCTGGCCCGCGGCCGTTCAACCTTCATGGTGGAAATGACAGAGACTGCGGCAATCCTGAATACAGCCACCGCGCATTCGCTGATCCTGCTCGATGAAATTGGCCGTGGCACTTCGACCTACGACGGCCTGGCCATCGCCTGGGCGGTGGTCGAATACATACATTCCACCAGCCGCGCCAAGACGCTCTTCGCCACTCATTATCATGAACTGACGGAACTTGAGCGGCTGGAAGGCGTGAAGAACTTTCACGTCTCGGTAAAGGAGAATGCCGGGGGCATTGTGTTTCTGCGCAAAGTTGAACCTGGCGCGGCAGACCGCAGCTATGGCATCGAAGTGGGCAAGCTGGCGGGCCTTCCGACTGAGGTAGTTGTCCGCGCCCGAGAAGTGCTGCGTGAGCACGAAAACGCCGAGCAGCAGACCACAGCACATCTCTCTCCCGGCGCGAGCGAGCCGGAACAGCAAATGCAGTTGACCATGTTCACGCCGCTCTCGCAGAAAATTGTTGACAGGCTAAAAGAAGCCGACCTGAACAACCTGACGCCCATGGAAGCCATGAATCTTTTATGGGAGTTGAAGAGACAGCTTTAATCCCCTCACTCTCACGCTCTGTTTTTTTTATTCCTCTCATCTGGAATGCTATTCCCAGCGCTGCTATACTGTCCGGCAATCGTCTTGCTGGCACTAAAAGAGTAGACCCTCGATTTCAGGTTTGAAACTTCAACTGGCTCCTGCCTGTCGCGGAGCTGGGTCGCTTCCATCTTGCCTAGGGCGTGTTCGACGCGAGCCACCGTAATTCCGGTCTCGTGCAAGCAAGGCAAGGAACGTTGTGATGAAATTTGTCCTCACGGTTTTTTCCGTCACTCTCGTTTTCGCTCTAGTCTCCTGCAAACCTCTGGCCCCTGAGGTTACTTCGCAAGACTGCCTTGCGGCGACGCCCGCCGGCTTTACGCGAATCTTCATTGGGATGCCGGCACGCGGCGCCTCGCAGTCCGGCACCAGCTTTGACGATCCGCTGGACGGATCCACGGCAGCGAAGTTTGACACCATCCTCCGCTCCATTGTTGCAGGCCAGAATCCGACGTTGGGCGCCCAAAGAAATATTGCTTCGGAAAACCTGATTGTTTGTCTGGCCAGCGGAACGTTTCTGACTGAAGGTCAGTATGACTGGACCATCGGGTTGACCCGCTCTCAAGACAGCGTGCGCGGTTTTACCGTGGGAAAAAACTGGAAGATCCATGGCAGCGGTACCGGCCGTACCACTCTCCGTCTCGCCTCGTTTGTACCCGATAATTTCGTCGACATCATGGGCACGCCTTTCACGGGCGGACGCAACGTGGCGATCGGCACACATTCTGAAGAGTCTTCCGGAGTCGAAGTGTCAGACCTGACCATTGACGCCAATCATGACCACTTGACCGCCGCCGGAGGGCTTCCGCTGAATCTGGCGGGAATTGTCCTGCAATCGCGGCAGGGCGGCCACTGGATACACGACGTCAACATAACAGGCGGGTCCGGAGATGCAGGCTTCAGGAATATCAATTATGAAACGTTTGCGATTCGGATCTGGGGTACTGATCTGGTGACTGGCCCTCAGGCAAGCACGAAGAACGTAGTTGAGAATGTCGCGATCACCAAGCCAGGCACGCCGATACAGAGCGATTCACCTCCGGGTGGGGCCATGGACGGAATCAGCGTGAACAATGTGGGCGCGGAAATACGCAACAATGTTGTGGAACGATATTTCATCGGCTATGGGGGCTGGGCCATGGAAAATGTCCAGTTTCACGACAACATTTCCCGGGACACGTACTATGGATTCAACGCGGACAGTCTCAACAATTCTGAAATAATCCTGCAATCCAACCAATTCATCCATCCGCTCCGCTATGGAATGGTGATCGGCGGCGGCACCCCGGACCGAACTTTCGATAAGTGGAATGTAGTGCGGAATGTAGTGACGCTGAACGCCAAAGAGTCGACCGGAATCATTCTGCAGGGACAGGTGCGGAATTCCGCTTTCACTGAGAACACTATTGCTCTGGATGGCCCGGCAC
>DATCAX010000465.1:0-3070 GCA_036512375.1 Candidatus Angelobacter sp.
AGCCTCAATCTGCTGGGACTGAACCTGCTGCGGCGCTGAGGTAAACCCCGCCACTACTGCCACTACAATTGAAGTGCCAATCCATCTCCGAAAGTTTTTCATTGCGCCTAAGGGTCTGCCATTCTGCGCGGCCAGGGATGCCGCAGCTCTGCCAAAGCACTCATTGGTTAGAGTTGTGAGAGAGACTTCTCGTTGCTCCCTCGGAGAGAACTGTCTGTCGGTAGTGCGATTGCGGTTGAGGCAGAGTTGCTGATTGCAATCTAGCTCCAGCAGAGCTGCTGATTGAGCTCTATTCGTTGCTACGATTCTGCCCGTGAAGTGTCAACTCGCCTGTTGTGCCGATGCATCCAATCAGGCAAAAGGCTGGAAACGCGCCGGCCGGGAGACACTAATGCTTTGGACAGTTTTTGCCATCCTGCTGCTGTTATGGCTGTTGGGGGTTCACGCTGCCGGAAGCTTGATTCACCTGATTCTTGTAATCGCACTGGTAGTGCTGCTTGTTGAAGTGATTACGGGGCGCAGAGCAGCTATTTGATTGCAATATCATGCTATCGGGAACACTTCTGGTTTAGCTTTCGCCCAAGTGTGAGCGAGGCACTTTCTAGCCCGAATTCCCCAGCTTGGCCAGTTTCTGGTCGATTTCGCTCAAAGCCTGCTGCAAAGATTCCGTGTAACGCTCATTGGTGGACGCTTCAATCTGATGCACGATATAAGCGCGGGAAAGCTTCAGGCTGTCTCGCTCGTGCCGGGCTTTCTTCTCGCCGTCAGTGAGCGGGGGCCTCGAACCTGATGCCGGACCGTCATTGGCAGTTTCCATTTGCGCCTCCACCGATTTGCTTTCCCAACCTCTGGCCATATCTTCAATTATAGGGATTTTGCACGGATTCCGAGCTGCTCTTTCCACCTGGAATTTATAATCCACCCACGATGAAGATGAATAAAAGCTCTCTAACGCTGGCCTGCGCCCTGGCGACCTTGTTTTGCGGCGTCTCCCTGGCCCAACCGCAGACCACCCTTTCGCTGGAACACCAGGCTGCGCACGACATTTTTAAGCAACTTATTGAAATCAACACCACGGATACGCCCGCAGGGAACGTGACGACCGCAGCGGAAGCCATGGCCGAGCGTTTTCGCGCCGCCGGCTTCCCTTCAGAAGATATCCACGTCGATGGGCCGCTGCCAAACAAAAAGAATCTCGTTGTTCGCCTCCACGGACAAGGCTCGGGAAATCCCATCCTGTTTCTGGCTCACCTGGACGTGGTAGAGGCGCTGCGCCAGGACTGGTCCATGGACCCGTTCAAGTTCAATGAGGTTGACGGTTTCTTCTATGGCCGCGGCACGTCAGATATCAAGCAGGGCGACACGATTTTAATCACCAACTTTATCCGCCTGAAGAAAGAAAGCTGGGTTCCAGCGCGTGACCTGGTGCTTGCGCTTACCGCCGATGAAGAAGGCGGGCAGTCCAATGGCGTGCAATGGCTCACAAAAAATCATCGCGACTGGATCGATGCCGAATACTGCATTAATACCGATGCCGGCGATTTCGAGACCAAAAAGGGCAAACGCCTGCTGCTGGGCATGCAGACGAGCGAAAAGAATTATGTCGACTTTCGTCTGGAAGTGAAGAGCAACGGCGGGCACAGCTCTCGGCCGGTGAAAGACAATGCCATCTACCATTTGTCTCAGGGACTCGCCCGCCTAGCGGAGTTTGATTTTCCGGTAAGCCTCAATGAGACCACGCGAGGATACTTCGAGCGCACCGCTCCGCTGGAAGCCCCAGCCACTGGCGCCGATTTTCGTGCCGTGATTGGCCCCGACCACGCCAAAGCTGAGGAAGCCGCCAAACGTCTAAGCCAGTCGGCCTTTTTCAACGCGCTTCTTCGCACCACCTGCGTAGCTACGCGACTTGAAGGCGGTCACGCCAACAATTCACTGCCTCAAACCGCAGCGGCAAACGTGAATTGCCGCATGCTGCCCCAGAATTCTTTGCAGAGTGTCCAGAGCACCCTGAATCGGATACTGGCGGACGATCGCATCGTCGTGAGCGTGGTGGGTGAAGCGATTCCTGCGCCGGCATCGGCCATCAACCCGGCGATCGTAAGCAAACTGGAAGCGCTCAGCGGCAAATTGTATGGTGGTCTTCCTATTGTGCCAGTCATGGACACCGGCGCCAGTGATGGCAAGTATTTGCGCATCGCCGGAATTCCCGCGTATGGAGTTCCCGGCGTGTTCGAAGACGTGGATGACACGCGTGCTCATGGCAAAGATGAACGCATCGGCGTAAAGGATTTTTACGATGGCGTGGACTTCTACTATGAATTTATTAAATCCCTGGGCGCGCAATAATCTTCATGCAACCTCGCCTGGGTGAAAGGAGAGCCAATGTCATCTCCACAGCATGGCGTAATCACGGTGCGGCGCAGTGAACTGGCCTGTCCTGCGCATTCTCTCAAGATGATGGCGAAGGCCGCGGCCAGCGAAGCGGACGAAGTCGTCTTTGATCTGGAGGATGGCTGCGCTCCTTCGCAGAAGGTAATGGCCCGCAAGACGCTGGTCGAGGCTTTTACCACTCTCGATTTCGGCGGCAAGATTCGCGCTTTCCGCCCCAATGGCATTCACACAAAGTTCTTTTATCGCGACGTAATCGAAGTTGTTGAAGCAGCCGGAAGCAGCATTGATGTCGTGGTAGTCCCCAAAGTGCAAGATGCAGCCGACGTGATCTTCGCCGACCGTCTGCTCACGCAAATCGAGCAGAACCTCGGGCTTCCTGCAGGACGCATCCGGCTGGAAGTGCTAATTGAAAGCGCGAAAGGCGTGCTTCATGCCGAGCAGATTGCGGCATCAACGCCGCGCCTGGCTGGTCTGATCTTTGGCATCGTAGATTATGCGGGCAATATTGGCGCGCGCGATGCAGTGCGCGAGCAGTTCGCACTCTATCACTATCCCAAAGCCAAGACGGTTGCCGCGGCCCGGGCCGCAGGCATTGACGTTGTAGATGGCGTCACGCTTCAGTTTCGCAATCTGCAACAGTGCGAACACGATGCGAGCTCTGCCGCGCAGATGGGCTTTG
>DATCAX010000466.1:0-4288 GCA_036512375.1 Candidatus Angelobacter sp.
TAATATCGGGGAACCTTTTCAAATCGAGATGGTTACACAGGACCTATGGCATCGAGCGCTACGAGTACCCGATGTTGCAGCGGTCGAGGCCCATCCAGACTTCACGGTTCGAGTGCGATTGCTCCGTGATGCTGTCATCAAAGAAACCCTAGCCTTTTCGAGACGAGTCGGTGAGATTCTCAAGATCGCGAATAGCGATAACCCCGCGTTGCATTACCGCTATTACATGTAAGCGCTTTTAGGCGAGCCACCTTCTAGCGGATGCCAGGCCACAGTTTCGCGGGGTGGGTTTGTCAAGTCCATGTACTAATTCGCAATTGATATGGGCGAAGAAAACAGCTATAGTCCGACAGCGCCTCAGGGTGTGGAACGCAAAGATATTTGAAAAAAGAGCAACTAGCAACTGGCAATTAGCCAGAAGGCCGCCAATTGGTTCCTGGTACTTGGCAAAGCGTTGCGACCCTCTGCCTGATTGGGATTGGGATTGGGATTGGGATTGGGATTGGGATTGGGATTGGGGATTGGGATTGGGATTGGGTGACCCTTGGGTCACCCAAGGGTCACGCAAGGATCACCCAAGCGTGGCGCAAAAGGGTGGATTTGCGGAAGTGTCTTTGTTTGCAACAAAAATGGAAAAAAGGCCGGGTGGGGCAGGAGAAAATTGCCAAAATTGCCAAAATCGGGTAATTGCCAAAATTTGAAACCGAGAACCTTCACCGCAAAGGACGCAAAGGAAAACAAAAGGGGAGATCCAGGAACCAAGGAAAATTTGAATATCGCCAGGAGAAGATCGTGAGCAACGTGAATAGCCAAGACCTTACCAGCCAAGATCCTACAAGCCAAAACACCACCGCCCAAAACACCATCCGCCAAAATACCATCCGCCAAAACACCAGCTCAAGAGCGGTCAACGAGAGCGCCACCAGAAAACCCAGCAAAGAGGAAATTATCGCCGCCATAAAGGCGTGCGCGACGAAGCTGGGGCATGTGCCGAGCCAGGCGGAGATGCAACGAGAAAGAGGGATCAGCAGGAGGGCTTTTTCGCGGCAGTTTGGCAACTACACAAAAGCCCTGCGCGCCTGCGGATTCGATGGTCAAGGCTCAGGATTCATGCTGAGCATGGAAGAGCTATTTAAGGAATGGGCAGGAATTGTGCGGGACAGCGGGGAGGCGCCGAGCATCGCGGAGTATCAGCTGCGCAGCCAGCACAGCTGTGGACCGCTGCGCAATAGGTTTGGCTCATGGCAACATGTGCCGGCAGGGCTGTTGCAGTATGCGGAGAAAAACGGGCTGGGAGAGCAATGGGCCGATGTGCTGGAGATCACGAGACGGCATGGGCAGCGCGAGAGGGGCGGGGGTGCAACTCGAGGCCCATGGAAGGGGTGGAATTCAGGCCCAAAAATCCTGAATGACCGTCCAGTTTATGGCGAGCCCTTTTTGCGGACTGCCCTGACGTTTGCTCCGGTGAACGAGATGGGCGTGGTGTTTCTGTTTGGCGCGATGGCGGAGAAGCTGGGCTTTATTGTGACGTGGATTGGCACGCAGTATCCCGATGTTGAGGCTTTCCGCGAGGTGGCACCGGGGCGGTGGCAGAGGGTGAGGGTAGAAGTTGAATTTCAAAGCCGCAATTTTCTGCAGCATTTTCACGATCCGGCAGGGTGCGATTTGATTGTGTGCTGGGAGCACAATTGGCCGGATTGTCCGCTGGAGGTGATTGCGTTGAAGGGGCTATTTCAAGCCCATTTGCCAGGCTAGATTGCCAGAATTGCCAAAATTGGGTAATTGCCAAAATTTGGAAAAGCGGAGCGGGGCGTATCGGTAGAACTCCCTGATGCCGCATGGCACAAGGAAAAAGTGTCGGGGTCCCTCCACTCAGCCTCACCTCCCTTCGGTCGCTCGGCTATCGGTCGGGATGACAGGGGTCGGATGTTATTGAAAAGCTGGGAAACTACAGCCGGGGGCTGCTCTGTCACCTCGGCGGCTAAAGCCGGGCACTCTTGAAGCCTGAACCGCAGGCATGAATGCCTGCTCCACCCCGACGACCTCGGCAGCAGTTCCAAATCGGGAAAGGCTTGCACCCGTAAGTGGGCAGATTTGAGGACCCTGAAGCAATTGATCCCGCAGGATTTACGGGTCGTCCCATTGATTGCCCAAGTGTCCGGAAATGGGATAGTCTCAGCTTACGTATCGCGGTTGGCGCAGTCCAAGTAATTGCAATGAGAGAGGATTACTGAGGACAGAAGATGCCGGCCGACTCAGCATTCATAGGAGTGGCGGTTGGCGCGAGCGGCGTTACCAGAAGCTCCCATTCTTCCGGAGAGATGGTGAGTCAAGCCCTAAGTCGAATTAACGACAGTGAGCTGATACGTGCCGCGCAGCGCGGAGACCGCACAGCTTTCGAGACACTGGTGCGCCAGTATGATCAGGCCGTCCTGCGCCTGGCCATGCACCTGACTGGCTCAGACGCTGACGCCCATGACATTTATCAGGAAGCGTTTCTCAAAGCCTATCGGCATATTGGGAACTTCCGCTTTGAATGCTCGTTCTATACCTGGATTTATCGCATCGTAACCAATCTTTGCCTGGACCATCTGCGCAAACGGCAAACGCGCAAAGAAGATCCGCAGATCGTGATGGATTCAAGCGGCAAGGCGGTGGACGTGCTGGACCGCGTGTCCGATGACCGCGCGGGCGCGAACCCGGAACGCGATTTAATGCGGCGCGAGCTGGGAGCAAAGATCAGCCAAGCGCTGACCAAGCTGACACCACGCGAGCGCATGGTTTTTGAGTTGAAACATTACCAGGGCCTACGATTGAGAACGATTGGCGAGATGCTGAACACAACGGAAGAGACAGCTAAGAACACGCTCTTCCGCGCGACGCAGAAGCTGCGCAGCGCGCTTACGCCGATGAGGTGAAAAAGGCAGCAGTTAGCAATTAGTAATTGGTATTTAGCTTTGTGTTTAGAGGATGCAAGCGGAGTTTTCAGGGGCTAAAGCCCCAGGATTTTAGGCTTGAAACGCAGGCATAAATGCCTGCTCCACCCGGTAATCGAGAACGGGTTTGTAGCTAGGGGGCTAGGGGGCTAAGGGCCAAAAGCTAAGAGCCAGAGGCTAGAAGCTAGTGGCTGAAAGCGAATATTTGAAATCGGAAGCGTTAGAAGTTGCGATAGGACCATAAAGTTATGAATTGCGATTGGACCAAAGAAAACGTTGTCTTACACATTTACGGCGAACTGGCCGATGACGCCAAGTTTGAGTTTGAGCAGCACGTACGGCATTGCCTGGGATGCAGGCGCGAACTGGAACAAGCACTTGAATGCAAAGACGCGATGGCCGCGGCGCCAGTAAAAGAAGTTTCTCCCAACTTTCTGGCGGCAAATCGAATGCAGTTGCAGGAAGCGCTGGAGCACGCGGAGCAATCGCGCAACATTTTCAGTTCGTTCATCTTTGACGCCGCGGGATGGTTTCACCAGATCAAGCTGGCTCCGGCACTGACTGCCGCGCTGCTGATTCTTGGCTTTGCCGGCGGTGTGGGCACGACCTATCGGATGTCACATGTAGAGAAGCCTGCCGTGATTGACCAGACTGGTGGCGCTCCATCGGTTGCAGAAGCGAACATTGCGGGGATCGAATCGATCACGCCGACGGCAAATTCCAACCAGGTCCAGATCAAATACAACACATTGCAGCCGCAGATATTGAATGGTTCAAGCGATGATCCGCGCGTACGGCAATTGCTGGTGCTGGCGGCACGCAACACGCGCAACCCCGCGATTGTGCTGGATTCCATTGACGTGTTGACGCGGCGCCCAGAAGACAACGCGGTGCGCGAAGTTTTGATAGAAGCTTTGCGGTATGACAAGAATCCTGGAGTGCGCTTGAAATCACTGGATGCGCTGAAAGGCTATGTACGCGACGACGTCCATGTACGCGATGCAGTGGTAGAAGCTTTGCTGCACGACAACAATGCCGGCGTGCGCCAGGAAGCTATCAGCCTGCTGGACGCAGTGAAAGCTGACAGCAGCGTGCGCTCCGCTTTGACGGTGCTGGCGGATCGCGATCCGAACAAGTTTATCCGGGAAGAATCGAAGAGATATCTGGCAAGCATGCCGCACCTTGATTAGCAGAAGAGACTGGCAACGATGAAGAAGCACCTACAACTCGCGACTATGATTTTAGCGGCTACGGTTGCCGCGATCGCGCAAAGCCCTAACCCGCGGCTGTTCCGCTTGTCTGGCAGTGAGTGGATACAGGAGGTTTCAGGGACATTTTCCGCGGGTAAGACT
>DATCAX010000467.1:0-8025 GCA_036512375.1 Candidatus Angelobacter sp.
AAGACACGTTCTCGGCCGCCCTGGCCTGCGGGCATACGATGCTGGAAGAGCTTGCCATGCCGCACCGGAAGAAAACCGGTGCGATTCATGAATTCACCACCGCGGACTTTTCAAAATAGAAACTTACTGCGCCGCACTCTCGAGCACACGCACTTTCCAGCGATCTTCGGCGCCTGTCATCACGGCGTAATACTGAATCTGCGCCTGGTCTGAATGGATCACCGTACCTCTGTCCAGCACCTGGGTCTCAATGCTCGCCGTATCTTTCAGTTCGATAGCAGCTCCGTCGGGCGAATAGAAAATTGCGTCAACTTTATGGCCGCGGTCAATGATGCGCGTGGTGAGCCCGTTCTGTTTCTGGTCTTTCACCCGCTGCGTCAGCCCATCCAGGGCGAAGCCTGCGAAATTGTCATTCAAAGGCTGGAGCGTGTTGCTGGCTAATGACGTGCCGATGGCCTGCCACGCCAGCGTGTAGTCCCGAACGATCGCATTTTGCGTGACGTCTTCAACCTCGCGCGGCTGAGCGTTCTTTATATTGAGCTGCACTGAGGGTTTGGTATCGGCAAAAATACGCTGGATAAGAGGCACGGCGCCAGAAATCGCGATGGCTATTCCCAGAGTCAGAATCAGCATGCGTGCGAGCTTCATTGTCTGCCTCCCACGTGCAGTTCATTGCCCAGCACCACGCCGGCAGCCACAGTGATGGTCGCATTGTCAGATGCCGGCAGCTCAGCTCGGGCCGTGCCCTTCTTAATGCGGGCGTCTACCGTGCTCTTACCGGTATTGTCAGTCTGGATGAACGTAACGATCGTGCCGTCCGGCACAGGATTACCGCTGCAATCGCGGACGGGATCTGTTTCTACCACCGTTCTATTGCCCGCGTGCCCCGCCACATGTATATGGAAGCTGCGCTCACATGGATCGCCTGCCACCTGCTGCACAACGCGCGCCACGGAGGTGTCGCCGACAGAAGCCACAAATTGCGCTGCGCCGGCTTTCGGCGCTGACGGACTGTTGATCCAGGCCACGCCTTCGCGGCTGGTAACACTCTTCGTAGATCCTGTGCCACCGACGGATAGATTGAAATTTACGGGCGTGGGTTCCAGGATCAGGTTCTGGTACTGATCAAAAACGAATGTCACGCCACTGATCACATTGGGGCGTGCCACCGGTACACGCGATGGACGTGCGAGGAAGTTGAGCTTTCCTGGCTTGCCCGGCTTGACCCAGAAAACCTGGGATTGATTGGAATCGCCACGTACAATGGCAATCCAGCGCCCGGCGCTCCGCAACTCTTCGCCTTTTATTTCGACATTGCCCGATTTGAAGTCTTTCTTGATAACCTGACCCGGACCGACCAGGTACAGTGTCCCGCTTCCGCCAGTGCCGATGCTGAGAGGCTGCCCGGCCACAATATTCTGTGGCAGGTGCAGTTCTGCGGCGCGGGCGCAATCAGCCGCAAACCAGCAGAGCGCGATAACCAGACCGATATAAATTACTTTACGCATAGTTAATTCTCACGGTTCAAGCTGTAGTGATTCACGGTCACGCGATAGGTATGCACGTTCGCCGCCAGGTCGTCGCGCAACGCGACTGAGAACGGTTGCGGAGTCTGAGGCAGCAAAGCGTGGTCAGAATAAGCGTCTGAAACCCAGATCACCTGCCCGCCGTTGTCATAGAACGTGGCGAGAACGTGAGGGATGTTCACAGTTGTTCCGCTTTCATTCAACAACTCGCCCTTCAGCACCGTGCGGCCGGTCATATCTTTTTCGATCCGCTGATGCAGCACTGCAATGACAGGGTCAGCCGATGCGGGTACGAGCATCCAGTTGTGTGTCATGCGGACGGCTTTCACATCAGCCTTTTTGATTCCCGGAAAGTCAATGCGGTACGGTGACACTTCTTTAGGCAGCAAAACGTGAGAGAGTTTGTCAAAGCTGCTCTCTTCTGCAATGTCCTTGCCGCTATTGTCGGTCAGAACAGCACCGACGGTGATGAAAGCCGGAACGGTATCCTCATTCACCACTTCGCCCATAATGATCAGCGCGCCGTCGCGCTCCACCGCATGCATGGAAAGTATGCGGCAATTCGGGTTTTCCACGTTCTGAGCGCCCCAATCGTCGCCCACGCCGCGCCACAAAATGTCCCAGCGGAGGTAATTCACGGGAATCACCTGCGGCGGCACGTTCACTTCTTTTTCCGCCGGCCACTGGACTTTCCACGCGCCATCGTCTTTGACTACTTTCAAATCGCGCGTTTCGAAAGAAGCGCCGACGGCCGTGGCGTACTTCAGCTCAGTGCGGACCGTGGCTTCGTTATCGGATTCATGCAGCACACGAGTGGTGACTGTGTCGAGTTGCGAATAGGTGCGCAGGCTGCCGTTGCGCCCGGCCAGGTCGCGGACGAATCCACCCTGATCGACGTTGCTGGATGCTGCGACAAACGCGTAAGCGGCTTGCCAGTCATGAGCTTTGGCGTTGTCGAACATGGATTGCACCGCGCCTTCAGGTGTGGATGCGTGTGTGGTCTTGCTGCCGTGTATTGTACCCACGGCGATCAATCCCACCGTAAGCACTACAAAGATGATTGCTAGTATGCGGCCCATTAGAACGCCTCCCGGAGTACAGGTTCTTCGCTTGAGGTGAGCGGGAATTCAATTGTTTCAAGCTTGCGCCGCTTGTCTGGAAACGCCAGAATCAGAAGCAGTGCAAGAATGCTGCTACCGATAGGAAGCGTTCCCCAGAGGATTCCCTCCATGGCGGTTGGCGGCGTTCCATAAGGCGTTTTGTGTGCCGGCGGAATTCCATCTTTCACCCACAGACTGACATTGCCGCGGTCATATACTTCAGTCTTGCGCCAGCCCGCAAATGCGATCAACGGCTCGTAATAAGGGTCGCGAACAAAGATGTATTTCAACCCGTACTGATCAGCATGCTTCAGTACGGCCCGCAGAGACTCAATGCCGTTGGTCCCGTAATACTTTGAATTGGTGAGCTGGGCTGAACCATATTGCGTCATTTCAGGCAGCAGGCGGGCCGAGTTGTATTCACCGTCCACGCTGCTGGCGTTGGCGTAAATTCCTACCTCAGACATCTTGCTGCCAAAGCCGAGGGTGAGATAGCGGAACTTATCATGGCCGTCGCGGTTGAGGAATGAAACGACTTCGGCGGTGCTGAAAGGCGCATCGTGGATGGGATGGTATACCGGCCATGAAACTGCCATGGCCACGCTGAAAGCGCCCAGAGTTCCCAGAACGAAAGCTGCTTTGCGTCCATAGCGGTCAATTAGAGTGACGGCGCCCAAAGCTACAATGGGCAGCGCCATGATGTTGGCCCAGAAGCTAAACCGTTCAAAGGTGAGAATGTCAAAAGGATTGTGCACATTCGCGCCTGTAACCGCGTTGACCACGCCAGCCAGCATGCCCAGCAAAATCCGCGGCAGGGGCGTGGTTCCGCCCAAACCAAAAATCATGGTGACCCAGAAGCCGATGAAGAGAGGCCGGAGTCTGGATTCCTTGAGGCCCTTGACGAAAATAAACGGCAGCGCCAGTAACATCGCGCCCCACGGTATGACTATGTAGTTCACTGCCAGCCAGCCCTGTGAGAAGAAATTTTCTCGGCTACCGTGCGGGATAGGCATCTGCTTGATTGGGTTTGCCTTCAATGCCAGCCAGTAAGGCAGCAGCACCAGAATGATTCCGACAAGCGAGAGCCCAGCGAAAATCGCGGCTCGTATGACGACCCCCACCGTTGTGGCGTCAGCGCCGTCGCGTTTGCGATCCATGAGCGCGGTAACCAGTACCGGAATGGTAAAGATCACGCTGGCAAACAACAAAGTCACGTGATGAGCAGACGCGGCCGCCATCGTGAGCGCCAGGGCCTTACACAATGCCATCACTTTGGCCTCACGCACCCATTCGTAAAAATACGCGAGCGCCATCAGGTAAAGCGGCGCGGCCCAGGTGGTGGATAACTGTCCGTCAACATAAACCAGGGAGGCAAGCGAGCCCAACAGCACACTGCCGATGGCGGCATAACTGGCGGCTCGTTCCCCCACCCATATTCGGGCATATTTGTAAACACCGATTGGAAGAAGCAGGATCGCAATGAGCTGGACAAAAATGTAGGCCAGGTTGAGGCCCATCACGTGCGAAAACAATGCCATCCATTGCTGTTCCATGGGCGGATACGTGGTCTGGGAGAAGCCGGTAAACCACTTTTCATTCCACGGATTGAACCAGTGTGTCGCGTAATGCGCCGCAAAGAATTTGTGGAAGTCCGCGTCGTAAGAGTCATTGGTGATCTGCATCAACAAGAGCGGACCGTGCACCAGCAGCGCCAGCAACAGCACCCAACTCAAGGGGACCGCCCGAGTGGGCAATAAAACCTGCCCGCCCGGAGCGATGGATGGGGAACTCATGAAAAACCTCCGTGAATGCTAGTTGCGATGATCGCGAAATCTCTAATCAGCGAGACGGCATTAAAAAAGGGATGCCGCTGATCAGCAGCAGTTTTGCTTCAGCAGAGACTTCGATTCCAAAAGAGGTGCCTGGGTTTGCCTAGTGGTATCTGGATTCTCATTTTTGGATCATTTTCGGGAGATTCCGCCCTCTGGCAATCCTTAAGCCCGAAAATCGCATCTGGATTCAAGATGAGAACAGAGCTGCTGCCGCGGTTTGAGGCATGCCGCTTTCGCTAAATCCTGGTAGCGTACGTGGAACCTGGTACCCACGTGTTCCTTTTGCGACTCTGACAACGGTGGTCCCGTGAAGATGAATTTTTTGCGTCTCGCGCTTGTGTGCTCCCTATTTCTGGTCAACTTTGGCTGGGCGCAGACGTTCGATCTAAATAGCAAGCCGCAAGACCAGAGCCAGAAATCCCAGCCCAAGCAGAATAACGGCAAGAAACAGCCCGCAAGCCGGGCCAGCAACGGCGGCGGTTCAGCTCCTTGCGGAACCACGGGCAGCGGCTGGGGAGGTAGTATTGAAGCCGGACGGTACGCGCGCGCGGCTGAAAACGCGCTGAAGAACGGAAACCCCTCCGCCGCGATGAATTATGCGGAGCATCTCACGCAGGCTGCGCCAAGCGACGCTTGCAACTGGTTCCTGCTGGGCTACACCAGCCGTCTGGCGGGAAACTCCAAGGTTTCGCTTGATGCCTTCCAGAAAGGTCTATCGCGAGCGCCAAACTCCGTGGAAGGCCTTTCCGGCATGGCGCAAACATACATTCGCATGGGCAAGGCCGACGAAGCCAAGAAGCTGCTGTTGCAGGTGATCGCCGCCAATCCTCGCCGCGCCATTGATCTGGCGATGGCGGGCGAACTCTTTATGCAGTCGGGCGATTTGCCCCGTGCCCAGAATCTATTGGAACGCGCCGAAGGTGTTCAGCCGACGTCCCATGCCGAACTGCTGCTTGCCATCACTTACATGAAGCAGAAGCAGACGGACAAGGCCAAGCAGCTTCTGGACAAAGCGATGAAGCGGAGCCCGAAGAACACTGAGATCTTCCGCGCTGTAGCGCAGTATTACCGCGAAGCGCACGATTATAAGTCCGCCATTGCCATCCTGATGAAGGCTCCGATCAAGAATGCCGATGTAATGTCCGAGCTGGGCTATACGTACGAGTTAGCCGGCATGAAGAAAGAATCGGCGGACACATATGAGAAAGCCGCCGGCTTGGCGTCCAAGTCCGTCAACGTGCAACTGGCGGCCGCGCAGGCGCAGTTGCGCGTCGGTAATCTGGATAAAACACGCACCTACTTGACCCGCGCCGAACAGCTGGATGCCAGCTACTATCGCCTGCATGCCATTCGCGGCGACCTGGCCAAAATTGAGCGCCGTGACAGTGATGCGGTTCGTGAGTACCGGGCAGCTTTGGCCGCGATGCCGGAGGGCCCAGCTGAGGGCGTGCTGTATCCTACGCAACTGCAGCTCAACCTCATCGATACCTACCGCAATCTCGATGACGACGCAGCGATTCGCCAGCAGCTCACGATCGCGCAGCAGGAACTGGCCAAGCTACAGGTGGAAGGCCCACAGCAGGTGGAATACCTGCGGCTTCGCGCGGCGATCAAAGGTCTGGCCAACGATATCCCGGGAGCCGAAGCTGACCTGAAGCAGGCTCTGCAGCTTGATCCTGAAAATGACAACGTGACTTTGCAGTACGGCAGCCTGCTCTGGAAAATCGGCCGCAAAGCCGAAGCTCGGCAAATGTACACGAGCCTGCTCAAGCGTGACGATAAGAACCGCTACGCGCTGGAAGCGCTGGGGTACCTCTCTCGCGATGAAGGCGACAACAAAGGGGCGGAAACTTTCTTTGGTCGCATGGCTGCGGCCTATCCGAACGATTACGTTCCGTATATGGCGTTGGGCGACCTATATACCTCGATGAAGGAATATCCCAAGGCTCAAGCGAGTTATGAGAAGGCCCACAAGCTGGCGCCGACGAACTCGCAGATCGTGGCCAGCGGATCCAACGCCGCCATTGAAGCCGGCAAAGTTGACATTGCCGGAGAGTGGATCGCACGCGCCACCGGCACCATGAAAAATGACCCGCGCGTGATGCGTGAGACTGAGCGCTTTCTCTTCCTGAAAGGCCGGTACGCTGAATCCGCCAAGCTGGGCGAACAGGCAATCGTGAAGCTGCCGCGCGACCGCGATGCCGCGGTCTATCTGGGCTATGACTATTACAACCTGGGCCGTTACGACGAAGTTCTTGCGCTGGTAAGCCGTTATGAGAGCACCCTGCCGAAGGAAGCGAACTTCCCGTTGCTCGCCGGCCACGTGCACAAACAGAACCTTCTGTTACAGCAGGCCATTGACGATTTCTCTCGCGCACTGGAAAAAGATCCCAAGATGTTTGAAGCTCTGGTGAATCGTGGTTACGTCCGCAATGACATGCAGGACGCGCAGGCAGCGATCCTTGATTTCGAGCCCGCGCTTAAGATGAACCCCAACAGCGGCATTGCCCGCCTTGGTCTGGCCTTCTCTTATCTGCAACTGCATCGCTCACGCGAGGCCCTGGAAGAGATCAACAAGGCCGAAAAGAATCTTGGCGAACTAGGCGCGACGCACATGGCACGCGCCACGGCGTACCGGCAGATGCGCATCCTGGATAAAGCCGTCCTGGAATATCGAGTGGCGCTCAAGTACACGCCAGATGACTTGAAACTCCATCTTGCGCTGGCCGATGCCCTTTATCATGCCCGGCACTATGCTCAGTCCATCAACGAACTGGACGCTTCGCTGAAGCTTTCTCCCGATGATCCGCTCATCTATGCCAACCTGGCCTCAGCGCACGCTCAACTGGGCCATCGGCCTGAGACATTTAAATATATCCAACTGGCGGAGCAGGAAGCAGTGGACCAATCGGCAATCCTATTGGCCACGGGCGACGCGCTCTTGACGCTGGGCGACCACGCGGCTGCATTAGAACGTTTCACGCGTGCTCTCGATGCGCCGGACGCCAATCGTGTCGACGTGCGCATTGAGTTCGCAAAACTCTTTGTCCGACAGGGCAAGTTTAATGATGCCAAGCAGGAAGTGGGGCTGGCGTTTGCGGAATCGCGCATTGGCGAAGCATCTCCGGTCACCGCCGATAACCTGGTGGAAGCAGCCAACATTTTCCTGGCGGCCCATGACTTTGATCTGGCGGAGCGTTATTTCGCCAAAGCCAAAGACCTGGGTGCTTCTGACGACACCGTCGCCATCGGCCTGGCCGACACCTACATTGCTCAAGGTAATGATCGAAAAGCGGAGCGGGAGCTAGCGGCGCTTGGCAATTCTGTCGACTATCAACAGAGCTACGATTACCAGCTTGCCTGGGCCAATATCTACACGCAACGCCATGACAATGTGCGCGCCGTCTCGTCGTTCGCCCGGGCCAACCAGCTCGCCGCAGATGACCCCACGGCCGAACGCGGGCTGTTGCAGGTTTCCGGCGAGGAAGGCACACCTCTGCCATTCCGTCCGAATTTGACCATCCAAAGCGATGTGGCGACCGGCGCCATTTTTGATGACGCCACTCT
>DATCAX010000468.1:0-5421 GCA_036512375.1 Candidatus Angelobacter sp.
GCATTGCCCGATTTTACCTCTTTTTCTCTGCAGGCCAAATCGGCAGTCCCCTTTCACGGCCGCCGACAAGCTCTAAAATCGATCAACCGACGAATGCGGCTGACGATCCCGCTGAACCGTCCGCTGGCATTTCCCCACAAGCCCGTTTTTAGACCGTGACGGACGCGTTGGGATTGCGGGACATGTTGAAACTTGTTGCTATTCGAGGCTTTCGCAGCCTCAAATTCATCTCCAGTCAAAAACTGGATTGCGCGAATTCACTCCCGACGCGTTTATTGACCGTACGAGATGCCCTCCTTTGATTCGCTGGCCGAGTGCATACTACTGGTCCCGAACCAGATTCCAGACCTTATTGAAATCTAGTGAAATTCGTAGTTCTTAAGTGATTGATATTTAATCCGCTGCGGGCCGTCTTTGAAAGCTGTTGCGTTTTATTGAAACTGGAGGCTTTCACTGTCACAAATTTACCTACAGTCGAGCGATCCAGGATTTGCGCCAAAGCTAAACTCCTTCTTCAGGCCAAGTCCTTCTTGATCGTCTGGGCGGCCCACAGTGATAAAGCTGCGATGGTCAGAGTGGGATTTCCTGTGGCTACCGTTGGGAACACACCGCTTCCGACCAAGAACAGATTAGGGTGATCCCACGATCGCTGTTCGGAGTTAACAACAGAATTTCCCTTGGTGGTGCCCATGCAGTAAGTCCCTACTATGTGTCCGGAGCCGAAGAACTTGATCCGCTTCGGCTTGCCGTTGACCGGGACTTCAAGCGCGCTGGGGTCGTCCGGCGCCGGGTCGGTAGTAAATTGGCGCGCCTTCAATTGGCTAAAGATCTGGTCCGCGGCTTCTACGGCCGCGCCAAGTCCCGCCCGCGAATAAGGAGAAATGTCATACTGAATTTTCGGCCGCTGCAGATTCAAGTGGTCCCTCTCCGCCGCCAGCGTGACGCAGTTCTTTGAATCTGGAGATTGCTCCACCAGAAAACCCAGGCGGAATTGCCGCGTGAGCCTGTCATTGAGGGAGTTCACCAGACCGGGCCCGAACAATGCCTGCGGTTGACCTCCACCGATGGGATTCAATCCACTCTGGTTGATTCCATTAATGAAATCGACAGTCGTCGTGTACGGGTCATTGATGGGGAAGTTCCATCCTTCATTGCCTATCTCGATGCGGAACGCCGCACGCTTCTTGCGGAAATCGCCGTCGCGCGTGCTCTCAATGCCCGAAGTCGCCAGCGGCCCACGATAGGGAAACACCGGCTTCGGCATCAGCGCCCACGCCAGATAAAGCGGATGGTCCATCAGGTTCTTGCCCACCTGGCCGCTTAAGTTCGCCACACCGTTGGGCGTCCGGCCACCGTTCTTCGACATGAGCAGGAGTTTGGGTGTCTCAATGGCATGAGCGGCGATGACGAACACCTTCGCGGTCACAGTACCCGAACCGGTTTGTGGACCGCCGGGTTCCTGGTACTGCACGTACTTGATCTGGCTAACGCGCCCGTTTCCGTCCACCACCACATCGCATGCCACCGTCTGCGGCCAGATTTGGACGTTGCCGGTGTTCAGCGCCTGCTCCAGAGTAACGCTGGGATCATATTTGGCCTGGATGGGGCAGATCGGGATGCAGTTGGTATTGCCGGCGCAGACGCGCCGGTTTTGGTAAGGCTGAGAGTTTCGTCCGGCGGGAGTGCTGGTGACGGTAAGCGGAATTCCCTTGAAGTTCGTTCCTTTAACGCCCTGGATGACAGCCTCGTCCACCAGGGAAGGAAGAATCGGATTCATGGGGTACTTGTATTCAGGAGGGAAAGTGATTCCCAAGTACGCCTGGTCGGCAGCGTTGGCGGAAACTCCAATCTCTTTTTCTGCTTCTCCATACCAGGGCTCTAACTCGGGATAGCCGAAGGGCCAATTGACGAGCTGTTGGTACTGGCTTTGCATGCAAAAATCATTGGGCACGAAACGCAAGCTGGTTCCCAGCCAATGGCGCATGGTCCCGCCCGCCACGCGCTCATATGTGCTGCCGAAAGCCAGCGGTCCGTCTTGGATCAGGTAGCTCTGGTTTGGCATCTTCCAGTTTGTCCCCAGCGTGAGCACCGAGGGACGCGGTGCGTTGAGCAACGTGGGATCTTGAAGATTCGAGCTACCCTGCGGGTTGAAGAGATTCGGTGTATATGGAATCTCAGGGACCTTGGCCAGCGCGGTGTAAAACCTTTCCACAAAATCGTTGATATTCGGCGGGAGACCGGCGCCGGATTCAAGAATGAGAACCTTCTTGCCCGCTTGGCCCAGTTGCTTGGCGATCATGGCGCCAGAGACACCTGCGCCCACAATCACTACATCAAAGGAGCTGTTCTGTGCAGCGCTCATGACCCACCTCCAATAAAATCCTGCAGCGATGGCGGCATTTTGGACCAGTATCCATACTGAAAGTTGCTGTAGCCCATGGGGTGCGCCTGGGCAACATTCCAGCTCCACCCGTGCGTGTAAGCAGCGGAGGAGATGACCGCGAAGGCAGGCACCGGGTCCGTAGGCGGATTCGGGCCGTTGTACTTTTTCAACTCCACCGGGTCATACCAGCTTCCCAGATACCACATCAACATCACGCTGCGCGCCAGATAGCGGACATCGTCACCGGATTTGTTCAGAATGATCTCTCCAATTTGTGCCGGCGGCAGACTCTGATTCTGCTGATAGATGTTCAACAATTGTTGGAACGTGGCGCCTGCCTTGTTTTGGGCATAGTCGAAATAGGTCTTCTTGATGTTGATCGGATCAAGGCCCGGCGCCAGCATCGTCTTATTGACTCCGGTCAGCACCGCAGACAAACCCACAAATAAATCCATTGGTGTGTCACTCATAACTCGTATGCTCCTGCTTTTCTCCGGCCACATGTGCTGCCGGAGAAAGCTATTTTGTCGACTGTGCTCTTTCCAGCACGTAGGTAAAGTTTGACGGCCTGCCAGTTGTGTCGGTCGCGTTCCCGTGGCACGCCATGCAACTCGACGAAGATTGCGGGACGGTTCCCTGGATATAGGTTTCCAAAGTCGAGTTTCCCAGGAACGTAGGTGCAGGTACGCCGTTAGGATCGATCTTGCTCTTGGCGTCGGTGGGCCACTGCGTGCTTACCATCATGTAGTGCTGCCACACCGTGTCCGGCAGGATGGCCTGAAATGAGGTATTTAATTTCTTGGCTTCGTCCGTCAAATCGATCAGTCTAACGATCTGGCTGGTATAGCCCTTGGGAAAAGGTACGATGTTGGGGTTCCAGGGACGCGGCGGCTGATGGTTGACCACGCAATCGGAGCACTTGGGATTAAAGAAGTTGTAGTGCTCCTGGAGTTGGTTCGCCTTTACTGCGGCTTCCGTGGGATCGTTGTCCACGTGCTCAAACGTGGCCCATATCCACTGGGGCTCGCCGTCGGTCCGATGCACAATGTGCAAGCCAACCAGCCCAACCGTGGCGGCATAGCATTTTTCCTGGATCTTGGGATTGTCCTGTGGAGGTATATAAATGAGGACTTTCGAAGTGTGAAAGTCGCTTGCTTTCTCTGTCTTCAGATTGAGTACCTTCCACGAAGCTTTGACTACGATCGCGCCGATCGTCCCGGTTTGTCCCTGACTGAGCGTGCCTTCAGGAAACTCCGTGGGACCAGGGAAACTGGTTTGCCCTTCCTGGCTATAAAGGTGATTTTGCACAATATACTCAAACATGGGCTGGTTGATTACGATTTCGTAGTGAACGTACTGCCCGTTCTGGTCAATCAGCGGACCTGTATTGAAGGGCTGAATGACTGTGCTAAGCACGTTGGGAGTTTTGCCCACCATGCGCAGGATGGGCAAGTTCGTGCCTTTGGGACAAATCGCCGGACGAATCGGCGGGCTGCCCCATGGACGCGGAGCCTGACCGTGAGGAAGAAAAACATCTTCAACTTCCGCCCAATTCTGCCAGAAGGTGGGAGCGTCCTTGCCGATAACGCCTCCCGAGGCGGGTGCGTTCAGGGCAAGGAACGTCAGCCAGGAGTTGAAGTCAAACGCGTGCTGCAGATTGTCCAGGTCAAAAGGTGGGATCGCGCTTAGAGTGCACGGAAGACCGCTGCTGAGCAGGCTGGAATTGATAGGAGCGTTGGGCGCGGTGATGTTGCAGTTGCTCACCACTGGGTTGATAGGCGGTGGCGTTGGTTTCGGTGTTGCTTTAGATGGCGCCTGGGCCGGCTGTTTCGACGGCGCTGCCGGCTTTTGTTTTTGCAGAGCACCCAGCACCGGCGCCAACAGCCCCAGTGCACAGAAAACCGTTATGGCTGGCAAAAATCGGCTTTTCACAGTTCAATCTCCTTCCGTAGAAACGGCAATTCCTCTTCGGTGTGCGCAATCGCAGCTGCGCCCCTAACGTGAAGGAGGCGTCACCATTTTCTCGCTGACGTAACCGTATTGGCGTTCGAGCCACTCTGAAACCACAAAGAGATTCCCATTGTTCGTCAGGAACAAACTGATATATTTTTTGAGCCAGTCTTGGAAGACAGGCCCATTCAAATGTTTTTCAAAGGCCGCGAAGTCGTCGAACGCGGAAACGAAGATCACTTCCGTGGGCGGAGGAGTGGGAAATGAAGTCAATTTGAAGTTGGGTGTGTTGATGGTGTACATCGGCACAAACGGCTCTTTTTCTTTCACCTCTTGCGCCAGGATCGCCAGCGCCGCCAGCGCTTCTTTATGCTTGCCTTCCAGAATGCTCCACTTTGCAATGATCGTGATCATGTAACTCTCTTTCTTTACCACTAACTTCATGCCGCAAGAAAAGCGCTATGTTCCCCTAGTCAACGAACGTCCGGTTCAGCGGACTCAGATCGAGCGGTTGGGCCGTATTCGGCTGAAACTTTGATCCGATGCTCTGCTGGAATTGAAAGAAGTTCTTTGGGTCCCAGTGGCGTTTTATCTCAACCAATCGCTTGTAGTTTTTTTCGTAGTACTTATGCTGCCAGTTGCTCAGCAGGGGGTCGATGTAGTTCACGTACGAGCCGGTGAAAAACGGCTCCAGGTCCTGGTAGAACTTGAAACCCCATTCAATGTTGGCCCGGGCCTGCTGTGGCGTGTCCCAGATGGACTTCAGCTCCGGCACGAAACGCGCATTGCGATGCGGGAAAGCCGTGGCCGTGGGGGACACGTCAGCAACTTTGCCGCCCAGGTGCGTCCACACCATGAAGCTGGACTGCGAAGGCCTGTTGCCCATGTATTCTTCCAGGACTTTGATGGCCTTTGCCGTCAGCGAACGTGGCGGCATGACTCCGGCGCGAATGTAGGCGCTGCGTCCCTTCACGGAAGTTGTGAGCCCGACCATTTCTTCATACGCCGGCAAAGTCATGTGGTTGAGGTTTGCGTATACCGGATTACGCTTTAGGATCGGCTCGACCAGTTTGAGTCCCTCAGCGAAT
>DATCAX010000469.1:0-8776 GCA_036512375.1 Candidatus Angelobacter sp.
CTAATTGCTGACTGCTAGATCGAGCTCATATTCGACAGGAACTGCCCGTTCGAAGGCGTCTTGCCCAGCTTGTCGATCAGCAATTCCATGGCTTCCACGGGTGAGAGCGGGTTCAACACTTTGCGCAGCACCCAGATTCTCGCCAGGTCTTCCTTGGGAATCAGCAACTCTTCTTTACGCGTTCCGGAGCGTTGAATGTCGATGGCCGGAAAGACGCGCTTATCGACCAGTTTGCGATCAAGAATGATTTCGCAGTTGCCGGTGCCCTTGAATTCTTCAAAGATCACGTCATCCATGCGCGAGCCGGTGTCGATCAACGCGGTGGCGATGATGGTGAGCGAGCCGCCTTCTTCGATGTTACGGGCGGCGCCGAAGAAACGTTTCGGCCGCTGCAAGGCGTTGGAATCCACGCCGCCGGAAAGTACTTTGCCGGAGGGCGGAACAATCGTGTTATAGGCGCGGGCCAGGCGGGTAATGGAATCCAGCAGGATCACTACGTCACGCTTGTGCTCAACCAGGCGCTTGGCTTTTTCGATCACCATCTCAGCCACCTGTACGTGGCGTGCAGCAGGTTCGTCGAAGGTTGATGAAATGACTTCGCCTTTCACCGAGCGCTGCATGTCCGTGACTTCTTCCGGACGCTCGTCAATCAGCAGCACGATCAGCACAACTTCCGGATGATTGGTGGTGATGGAGTTGGCGATGTTCTGCAACAGCATGGTTTTACCGGTGCGGGGCGGAGCGACGATCAAACCGCGCTGGCCTTTGCCTACCGGCGTCAGAAGGTCCATTACGCGGGCGCTCACGTTTTCTTTTACCGTCTCAAGCTTCAGGCGTTCCTGCGGATACAGCGGCGTGAGATTGTCAAAAAGAATTTTGTTGCGGGCTTCTTCCGGCGATTCAAAGTTGACCGCTTCAATTTTTACCAGCGCAAAATACTTTTCGCCTTCATGCGGAGGCCGCACCTGGCCGCTGATGGTGTCGCCGGTCTTGAGGTCGAACTTGCGGATTTGCGAAGGCGAGACATAGATATCGTCAGGGCCGGGCAGGTAGTTGTAGTCAGGGGAGCGGAGGAATCCATAGCCGTCTGGCAGAATTTCCAGCACACCTTCCGCGAAGATGTGCCCCTCTTTCTCACTCTGAGCCTGCAGGATTTTGAAGATGAGGTCCTGCTTGCGGAGACCGCTGGCGCCAGGAAGGTCAAGCGTGCGCGCGATCTTGGTAAGCTCAGTAATATTTTTTTCTTTGAGTTCTGCGATTGTCATTCGTCACCTACGGGAGTTTTTGCTGATAAGGAAGGAGTGCTGTGAATCAAGAGGCGAGAGTTACACCCTCAGGAAACCTGAGAGCCCGCCAGACGGCCTGGCCTGGCGGGATTTTTCAGGAAAGTCTAATTATGCAGCGCGGCGCTGTGGTTGTGCAACCGGTTCGTGTTTCAGTTCAATAACAGAGTTCGTCTCGGCGGCCTTACCCACACGGACAAGCACGTCATTCATTGTCTCTTGCACACGAGTGTTGGGCTTGTGGAACTTCCGCGTTGCCTTGGAAATCAATTGACACAGAAGATAGCGGTTCTGCACCGTGTCGAGTGCCTCATAAATCAAGTCAGAGCGCATGTCTGTCTTTTCTCCTTTAAATATAAGTTCAGTATTTAGTTTTTGATTCGTTCAGTTACGAATGAATTCAATTTTTTGCGGGCCTGTTCGACCGGGCACGGGGCCACACAAAGTTTTTGCCGCTTTTAACCGGCAAAGTACATCTGCTTTTTATGGGAATTACCAGAGACCCTTGTGCGATTATTAGACGCAAATGCAGGTATCTGAGTTGCTTACTTTTTCAACTTTGTTTTTGAACTGGCGATTACCCGGAACAAAGTCGATAACGAAGCCCATCTGTAAGACGTTCTAAGGTAAACGGCGAGGACCCAAACGTCAAGAGTTTTTTGCGCTGCAACTCTATCCTAAGTTCTTTATTTCCTTATAATTTACTCATACTGAAGCATTTATCGGAACGTTTGCAGCACTTTACCCCGGGTTACCTGAGAGGTTCATTCATGAGCGATTCCCGCTATCCCATTGGCCGCTTTACCCCTGGCCCAAATCCTACTCCGGAAACGCGCAGCCGCTACATTGAACAGATCGCCGGCACACCCTTACTGATGCGCCAGGCCATCGCCGGACTGACAGAAGATCAGCTCGACACTCCTTATCGGGACGGGGGATGGATCGTCCGACAGGTCATCCACCACGTGCCGGACAGCCACCTCAATGCCTATATCCGTTTCAAATGGGCGCTGACTGAAGATTCACCCACAATCAAGCCGTATGATGAGGGCACATGGGCGAAGCTGAAAGACTCTGAATTAACCCCCGTGGATGTTTCACTCACGCTGCTTGAATCATTGCATGCACGCTGGACCGTGCTGCTTCGGTCACTCAAACCAGAAGACTTTAGGCGCAGGTTCGTCCACCCAGAATCGGGTCCCCATGACGTTGACTGGCTGCTCGGCCTTTATAGCTGGCATGGAAACCACCACATTGCGCACATCACGCGTTTGCGCGAGCGGATGAAGTGGTGAGCCTTTAGATAGGATAAGCCGAAAAACCTGAGCCGCGAATCAACGCGAAGGACACGAATCAAATTTTAATTCGTATCGATTCGCGAAAATTCGCGGCTTGGTTTTTATTCAATTCCACTTACGGAAGGAATCCCAAGTCCTCCGGTAAAGGCCCGGCGATCGGTACTTCAAACAGTGGTCCTGGCCCATCAGGATCGATGGTGAGGGCGCCGTCGGTCGAGAAGAAGATGCCAATCTGGCTTTGGGCCTCGATGGCAGCGAGCGCCACCGCGGGCGTTCCCGCGATGTTGGTCAGGAAGGTGTGCGGGTTCTTGCCAAAACCTACCCCCAGCGCGAACGCCAGATCGTTGCGGAAGAAGGTGGTCCGGTCCGTCAGGTCGCCGGAACGAATCAACGCTGTCGCCGTCGGATTCGGCACGGTTTCATCGCCGCGAGCAAACTGGACAATCACGGATTTCGCCTGATCGCCAGGCAGCGGCGACTTGCGGATAAATGGCGCCCAAGCCAAGGGATCACCGGCCTGTCCCAGCCAGCGGCTGGTGTCTTCCACGGTTTGAATGGCAATGGCGCCGGGCACCGTGTTGATGACCGTCGGCAAGTTCCGCAGGGGACTGTTGTCTTTAAAGAACAGTGGCGGTCCTGCGTTGAGCAAAACTGGCGTCCGCACCGCCAGCGATTGGGTCAGCAAAAGCTGGAAAGAAGGGCTTAGACGAACAATGTCAATGATCGGGCCACCGGGAACGTTCGGCACTCCGGCGCGGATGTCTGGCTCTATTCCGAGGAAAATGGTGCCGTAGATTCCACCGAATGACTGGCCAGCGTAATAAATACGGTTGGCATCCAGGTCTGGTAGCCCATCGCCATTAGCATCGATTCCGCCCTGGATGGCGCGGACCAGTTCCATAAGATTGGCGACAGTTTGCTGCAGAGCATCGCGCGATCCGATGGTGCCCTGCGGACTGGCAAAAAAGGTTGAAGAGCCTTCTGCACTGGTGATCTGCCCATTTCCGTCCTGGTCAACCCCTCGGCCGCCTTCAGGGAACGTGGTTAAGGTGGTGCCCTGCTTCACGGTCAGGGTGCTGTTGGGGCCAAAACCATGGCCAACCACATTGATCGCGATGCTGGCAATGCCGTTGTGGGCCAGCGTTGAAGCCACGGCAAACGGTGCGCCCTGTTTGCTGTCAGTAAATCCGTGGCCGAAGATTGCCACCGGCCAGCCGTTGGTTGGGCGCGGTCCGGAGGGGATAAACAGGTTGAAGAATATATCTTCGCTGCCTTGCGATGGAACGCTGTGGCGCGTCGGCACCTGCGGGATAAAGACGCCGGCGTTCTGCCAGTGCTGTCCGCTGAACTTGCCGAAGGCGAGGGTTCCCACCGAGCCGGGGAATACCTGCAATGCGGCCAGGTCCCCATTTAGGCTGGTCGGAACCAGCGGGCCAACCGTAAGTGCTTGCACGTTCCATGTAAAACCGTTGATCGTGTTGACCGGGAAAACTGTGGTCTCGCCGTTAGTTCCAATTTTGAAAGTGACTGTCGGCGGTGCAGCCGCTTTGATCTGTTCGCGAATGCTGCGCAAGGTGGCCGTGGCGCTTTCAGTGGTAAAGATACTCGCAGCTGCCACGTCAGACCGCCTGAGCCCGATCCGTTCCAGAACGTCTGCATCAAGAGCGTTTTTGAGAGCCTGTTGATACCGCTTCAGGAGGCGGTCGGCATTTTTGCCGTCCACATCGCCATCGCCGTGAACAAACTGGGCGAAGCCTGAGGTGGCGGCAACTGGATTGCCCTGTGCATCATGAACACCGTTGGTCACGATCAAAAGGTAGTTGGAGTCTTCGGCCAGATGGTCGTTGGATTCTGCGAACAACGTCAAACTAGCCGGGTCCCAGACGATCTGATTAATGCCGATCACCTGCGACTTGAAGTGCTCGAACTCATCTTCACCCAGCCCACGTCCAGGGAGGCTTATCAGAAAAATGGTGTTGCTATTCGCCGTGCTCACGTCAATGGCGCCGTCAAACGGAATCGAGAGCCTTGGCTGAAGATTGAAGCCGTCCAATTGATTCAACAGCGCAATGTCGGCGCAATCGGATGGATTAGTGGCACAGTTGGGCGACGGCACACTCACGCGCAACCCTGTAAGCTGCTGCGAATCGAAAGCAGTAAAACGGTCGCTGGGAAACGGCGATTGAGTATTTGATTGCAGGTTGAAGAGCGGGTGAGTCTCGGCCAGGGCCAGAGCGGGTGTGAGAAGCGCTACCGCAACCAGAAAAATAATGGAGCGGCGAATAAATGAATATTGTTCAGTGCGAGGTGTATGCATGGCGGTGGAGTACCTCCAGGGGGAGTTGCAGGGGCGACGAGAACGATAGACCTCAGGCGAAAGGTTGTCAATGGTACTGTTAAAGGAATTTCACGGAGTGCGGAGTCGGTTTACCGAAATCTGGCTAACTTCTTATCGGTCTCTTCACCAGTTCTCCACCACAATTCGGACAGATATTTTTCATCTCGGTGGCACATTTTTGGCAAAAACTGCATTCATAAGAACAGATCATTCGCCATCCCATTTGCCGGCAACACCTGATGGCATTTCTCGCACTCTTTTTTCATCTCCAGGGCCATACAACTCCTTAACGAATATGGATGTTAACCAGATACGGACTGCTGAACTCGGTCATATCGCCAACCTTCTTTCCCGCCACTGGCAGGAGCCTCGCCGACAGCGGTTTATGCCATTTCACCGCCAGGCTGGCCATATCGCCAATGATGCTTTCAAGCTCATGAGTTGAAATATCACCCGGCAGCGGAATCGCGTCCAGCCCGGTGCTGCAAACGGAAGAATAAGACATGAGGGAATCGCGGCTGACCGTGCCTGCTTCCCACCGCTTCGCCAGAATGGAATCTTCCAGCACCGGCAGCATCAGACCACTGTAACCTGCCTGCTGCACCGGCACGCGCTTCACCGCAGTGGTGATGGTATAGGCCACGCTCAAACTTCCCGGTGAGCCGATGGGACCTTGCAACAACGATTCCATGGCCGCGCCAATCGAAATCTCTTTGAGTGGGACGGGCGTCAGATCAATGCCTTGATACTTCCATCCGCTGCTCGTCGACACGCGGTGTGCAATCTCTTCAACTTTTCTTGCCTGCGCAGCCAGCGCAGCCGTCAGTTGCTCGCCTACCGCATTCAAATCGTCTTTGGCATTGGCAAATACCTCCTGCACGATGTTGGCTGACTCCAAACCAATGGCAAAACCGTGGCCAGCGTCTGAAGTTTGCGATACGGGGAAAAAGGGCGCTACCGCCGGCGGAAAAGCCCCCGCGGCAAAATGAAAATTTCCTTCACTGTGTTCCGTGTGCTCTTCCAGATACTTGATCACGCGCGCCGCAGCGCGAACACCGTTCCAATGAATCCCTGCGTCATCCGCCACCACAATAAAGCCGTTGATGTTCTGCGTTTCTGCCAGAATTCGAGCCAGCAGCTCGGCTTGCTTGGGATCGTCTGCGTCCTTGCTCATGGCCGGGCCAATGTCCGGCGTGAATCCTTCCTGCTGCGCCAGTTTGTCATAGGCATGAAAGAACTCCAGCGACTGCTCTGCCGTTAATCCTCTTGTGTATTCGGGAAATGGCTGGGTGGTGATGCGGATGGTCTCCACTTCATAGCCAGCTTTGGTGAAGGCATCTTTGGCCGCGCGCAACATCTTCAGCGTTTCAGCAACTTGAGCTTGATAGTTCGCGCGATCCAGCCGCACAAACGCCGTGACGGTGCGTATCTTTGGATGTGTCTGGGGCAGCGCTGTATTCCTGGAAGGATCCTGAGCTACGGCCGATGCGGTGAGCAGCAGGAAAAGCAGAGCAATAGCAAAGTGCTTGAGCATGCGAAAGATCTCCGCATCGAATTTTACACAAGTGGTAAATCAGACTACTGCAACTGTTCCGTGCCGTTACAGTTTTTCACGATCATGTCCTGCATGGCATCGCTCACCCGGGCAAACTCCAGCCCGTAACGAAAGCCCTCACAGGTGCGGATGACCGCATCAAGCTTTGCCTCAGTGGAAGAATAAGGAAATGTAAGTTCCAGGCGAACGGTGGTTCCCACCGGGATGGTGCAGGGGATGTAAGCGCCGATGCCGCCGCGGCTCAGGCTGTTCGCCCGGCCAAACGCGGAATCATTCTTCCCGTCATTGGGAAATGAAACTTTCAGACGGACGTCAATCTTATGGCGAGACCAGCGTCGCGCCGGCGAGCCTTGCTCAAGCTGTGTCATGGGGAGTTCCATAAAGTTATTTCCGTCGTCTGGCTTATCCGTCTTTTGGTAATTAGATATTCGGCACTTTGCCGAAAAACTTCAACAGTACCGCCGACATATGTACTGTTGTTGATAACAAGTGGCCTCGCCGAGTCTCATCGTTGCTGCGAGTCCGTGCTGTTCAGCGTGAATTTGAATACGATCTGCGCTCCATTTGGTTGATCAGAATGTTCCACATATCGATGTCGAGCTGGAACTGGTGCTTCAGCGGTGATTGGGTAGTATCGACGAACGCCAGATTCGTTTCCATCTGTCGTACCAGCACGCGCATTTTTCTAATGTCATCACGCAGCGACTGGGCATCGTTGGCGCGAGTATTCGAAAGCTGCCGGATCTGCGCATTTTCCGCGGCGCTGGCAGCGCCGGCTTGCGAGCTGGAAGCCTGTGAAGAAGAGTTCGGCGTTTGCTGGACCGCACCCAGCAACGTGGCGGAGAGCAAAACTATAAAGACTGGTTTGAATGACATTGCGACTCCCTTGTAAATAACACAATCGTAAACCAGTCGGGAGGTGCTGTGACAATGGACCCGCCTAGCGCACGGCCTTCCCCGCGACTCCGTCTTTCACCACCACGCCGCCTTTCATCACGAAGGCAACATTTTCCAGTGCGCGCACGTCCTGCAAAGGATCATTGGTCACTGCGATAACGTCGGCAAACTTGCCTGCTTCCAGTGTGCCCACGTCTTTGGCGCGTCCAATGAGATCAGCCGCGCTGCTGGTGGCTGCGCGAATGGCCTGCGCCGGAGTAAGCCCAAACTTCACCATGTAAAAAAATTGTTTTGCGTTGTCTCCGTGCGGATACACACCCGCGTCGGTGCCGAACGCCATCTTGGCGCCGCCTTTTACCGCGCGCTCAAAATTTTCCCGTTGTCGCTTGCCAATTTCTTTCTCTTTATCCACGTTCTCTTTCGGCAGCCCAAATTCGATGGCTTTGCCCAGAATGTAATCGTCGTTATAGATGTCCATCACCAGGTAGACGCCATGCTCCTTCGCCAGACGGATACCTTCGTCATCAATCAGACTGGCGTGCTCAATGGAGTCGATGCCGGCAAGGATCGCGTTCTTGATTCCCTGCGTGCCGTGCGCGTGCGCGGCGATCTTGCGGCCAGCCATGTGCGCTTCGTCTGCAGCGGCCTTCAGCTCTTCCGGAGTAAATTGCGGAGCGCCCGGACTGTCGCCCTTGGAAAGTACGCCGCCGGTGGCTAGAATCTTGATCACGTCCACACCATATTTCACCTGGGCGCGCACTACGTGGCGGATCTGGTCAACGCCGTCCGCAATCTGGAAATCACGTTCTTCGGGAAACATACTGACGCGCGTCTGCGGCGAAAAATTGTTCAGGTCGCCGTGTCCGCCAGTGATCGAGATGCCCGGCCCGCTGGCCACGATGCGCGGTCCCGGAATCAATCCTTCATTGATCGAATTGCGCAGGTCCACGGCCAGAAACGGCGGAGAGCCAACATCGCGAACGCTGGTAAACCCTGCTTCCAGCGTCTTACGGGAATTTACGACTGCGACAAACGCGCTTTGAAACGGTGTGTTCTTGAAATTGTTGATTTCGTCATAGCGGTCAGCGCGGGCCCCGAGGTGCGTGTGACAATCAATCAATCCCGGAAGCACGGTCGCATGCGAAAGATCAATCACCGTCGCGCCTGCGGGAATCGAAACTGCTCCGGCCGGCGACACACTCTGAATGCGGTCGCCCAGCACCACGATCACCATGTTCTCGCGCGTCTTGTCTCCGGTCCCGTCAAATAGATGCCCAGCGCGAATGTAGACAGTCTTTGACGAAGGCGGCGCGGGCGTCTGCGCCTGCTGCGCACATGCAGGCAACGATGCGATCATCGCCGCAAAGAAAAGAAAAAGCCGTTTCATCCAGACTCCTCGAGAAAA
>DATCAX010000470.1:0-6086 GCA_036512375.1 Candidatus Angelobacter sp.
CACTTTGTTCAATGCTGACGAGCTAATGCCGAAGTAAAGTTCTGCGGAAGGCATTTGAGTTCTGTCGAGAGCAGATATTGCCGAGTTGACGGCTCGCAGACGTAAATCGTTTGGATTCCTTAAGACCACAGCGATGGATCCGAACCGTCCGGAACAACTAGGGGCATATCCTGATCAACAATCCGCAAATACGGCAATCGCGGCGTTCAAAACGCAATCTGACCCGAATAAAGCAGGGTTTGAAATGTGCATGTAAAATGGATACGTGCGCCGGTCGAAGTCCGACAGTATCTCTAATAAACCTTAAGTCGAGTGGATCAGCATCACTGCTTCCGGCTGCTCACGATTTTTCACCAGCAGCTTTCGATCTTGCCCCATTCAGCTCTGAATTCGCGGCACAATAGCCCTGGAGGCAAAAATGGCCAATATTACTCAGCCCGACCGCACTAATAAAGGTAATGAAAATTACTCCTTCCGCTGCGCCGACGCTGGCTTTACCGGATGTTCATGGGAAGCCAAGGGCTCCAGTCCGGACGAAGTCCTGCAGAAGGCCGAACAGCATGGTCGTGAGCAGCACAACCTCACGTCCATTGACGACCAAACGCGCGACAAAGTACGCAGCAAGATTCACCACGCGGCCTGAGCCGAGTGAGCGTTTGTTGAACGCCACTTGAGTTTCATCTCCTCGCAACTCTTCTCGTCCAGGCGAGCCTCGTCAGCTCGCCTTTTTTCTTTGTGCACGAACTAAGCGGTTCAGCTGACTTACGCGCTGAGCCGCCCGCAGCAGGAGCACGAACCGGACAGCCGAGGCGGTACTCTTCAGCGGTGTTGGAGCGGAGCGTCAGAAACATACGTTACAATCAATGTTTTCTCAGAAAGCGAGCGGAGCGATTTGCCCGTGGGAGATTGCCTGTTCATGTTGCGCTACTTTACTGCCGGAGAATCGCACGGAGAGAGCCTGGTGGCTTTTCTTTCCGGCGTCCCGGCAGGTCTAGATGTCGACCAGGCATTCCTCGATCGTGAACTCTGGCGTCGGCAGCAGGGGTTTGGTCGCGGCGGTCGCATGAAGATTGAGACAGACCGCGTCCACATCGTCTCCGGCGTGCGTCACGGCAAAACCATTGGCTCGCCGATTTCCATATTGCTCGAGAACAAAGACTGGAAAAACTGGCAGGAGTCGCTGCCGGTTGAGGCTGGGGATTCTGAAAAACATAAGCGCGTGGCTTCTCCGCGGCCTGGCCATGCCGATCTTGCCGGCGCGCTCAAATACAATTTTCCGGAAGCACGATACATTCTGGAACGCGCCTCCGCGCGCGAGTCTGCTGCGCGTGTCGCGATTGGCGCCATCGCTAAGTTGTTCCTGCGCCAGCTTGGCATGGAAGTGCTCAGCCATGTGATCGCCGTCGGCAAGGCTACGCTTACGAAAGCTGAAATACCGTGGGAGAAACTCCAGGAGCTTCACGCCAGACAGGAAGTTCTGCTCAACTGCGCTGATCCAGAGGCCGAGCAGCGCATGAAAGCCGAGGTGGACCAGGCGCTGCGCACCGGAGATTCCATCGGCGGCGTCTTTGAGGTTGTCGCGCACAACGTGCCTCCCGGCCTCGGAACCTTCGCCCAGTGGGATGAGCGCCTCGACGGCATGCTGGCCATGGCCGTGATGTCACTGCAGGCCGTGAAAGCCGTTGAGATCGGCACTGGAGTGGAATCGGCGTTATCGTTTGGCTCAACCGTGCATGATGAGATCGGCTATGAAAAAGACAGCTCTGCGCTCTTCACCGGCTTTACCCGCGCATCCAACCACGCGGGCGGAATCGAAGGCGGCATCTCCAACGGGCAGGACATCCTGGTGCGCGGCTACCTGAAGCCGATTTCCACCTTGCGGCGTCCGCTGGGTTCGGTGGATTTTGCCACCCGCGAGCAGGTCAAGGCCGCATATGAACGCTCCGACGTTTGCGTGGTGCCGGCCGCTGGCGTTGCGGCTGAAGCCATGGTGGCGCTCACGCTGGCGCGCTGTGCGCTGGAAAAATTTGGTGGAGATTCCATCGCAGAGACGCGGCGGAATTTCGAAGGTTATCAACAACAATTGCGGGAGTTCTAGCAGAGCGAATGATCTATCCAATCGTAGTCTATGGTGATCCGGTACTGGAACGGCCGGCAGAACCTGTCACCGAATTCAATGATGAGCTGAAGAAGCTGGTCGATGACATGTTTGGTTCCATGTATGCGGCCCACGGCGTTGGCCTGGCCGCGCCGCAGATCGGCATCTGCAAGCGCATCGCGGTGATTGACGTGACGTTCAAAGAAAACCCTGACGCCAAGCTGGTCCTCATCAATCCGGAAATTATTGGTCGTGAAGGCCGTCAGACTAGCAAAGAAGGGTGCCTGAGCCTGCCGGATTTTCACGAGAACCTGACGCGTGCCAATGTCGTGACCGTCCGCGCCCAGGACGTGGAAGGGAAGTGGTTTGAAAAGACTGGCGATGACCTGCTCGCCCGCGCATTCCTGCATGAGATCGACCATCTGAACGGCAGGCTCTTTATCAGCCACGTGAGCGCGCTCAAGCGTGACCTGATCAAGCGCAAGATCAAAAAGCTGGTACGCGCCGGCGAGTGGGCATGAAGCTGGTTTTTTGCGGCACGCCGATGTTTGCCGTGCCCTCACTGGAGCGACTGGAAGCCGCCGGATTTGAAATTCAACTGGTCGTCACCCAGCCTGACCGCCCGCAGGGCCGCGGCATGACGTTGACCGCGCCGCCGGTCAAACAATCGGCTTTGAAGCTCGGCCTGCCTGTCATCCAGCCGGAAAAAATAAAGAAGAACGAAGAGTTTCAGGCGAAGCTGAAGGCCTTGCAGCCAGACGCAATCATCGTGGTGGGTTACGGACGAATCATTCCGCCCTGGATGCTGGAGCTGCCGCAATATGGCAACATCAACGTACATGCATCACTGTTGCCGAAATATCGCGGGGCTGCGCCGGTGCAGTGGGCCATCGCGCACGGCGAAACCGTTTCCGGCGTTACTACAATGCTGCTGAATGAAGGCCTGGACACCGGCGATATTCTGCTGCAAAAAGAAATGGCCATCCGTCCCGACGATACCGCTATCACGTATGCGCCGCGGCTTGCTGAAATGGGCGCAGACATGATCGTAGAAACGCTGCGCGGACTTGAGGACAAAACTATCTCACCTGTTCCGCAGGACCACGCCAAAGCAACGCTGGCTCCGATCCTCAAGAAAGAAGACGGGCTCGTCGATTTCAGCCGCTCCTCCACGGAGATTCACAATCGCCTGCGCGGCTTTCAGCCCTGGCCCGGAGCCTACACTCAGTTTCGAGGCAAGAGCCTGAAATTGATCAGCGCCACGACGGAAGATACTTTCTCTAACCTGGAGCCGGGCGAACTGCGCGTGGGTGATGAAAAACTCTTTGCTGGCTGCGGCGCACGGACCGTGCTGGAACTGCTGCAAGTCCAGCCTGAAGGAAAGAAAATTATGACGGCCCGCGAGTTCATCAATGGTTATCATCCCGCCGCCGGCGAACGACTGAGCTAACTAATGAACGTGTAACTATGAACGTTTAACTAAGGAAGGCCTGAACATGGCTGTCTCTCCAGCGCGCGTCGCGGCTTTCAATATATTGCTGCGCGTGGAGCGCGAGTCAGCCTACGCGGTGGAGCTGCTGCATGGGTTTCTTCTCGACGAGCTCTCGCCTGTGGACCGCAATCTGGCTACCGAGATCGTCATGGGCGTGCTGCGCTGGCGCTCTGTGTTGGATGAGGCCATCGCTTATCTCAGCTTTACGCCTTTCCGTAAGCTCGACTTCGAAGTCTTGACCGCCCTGAGAATAGGCGTTTACCAGAAGCAGTTCCTCACAAAGATTCCCACGCACGCCGCCGTGAATGAGACCGTGGAACTGGTCAAGCAGGCAAAGAAAGTTTCTGCCGCCGGACTGGTCAACGCCGTAATGCGCAAAGTGAAGTCAGCAGCCTATGATCCGCACGCTTCTAAATTGGCCGGCGTGGAATATCTGGTTTCTGCTCTCGCGCACCCTAAATGGCTGGTGGAAAGATGGGTGAAGGAACTTGGCAACGTCAACGCTAGGCTAGTCTGCGAATACGATCAGCGCGTGCCCGCCACCACTTTGCGCCTGAGCGGTGCGGAAGACGAAAACATGCTGGTCCAGCAGGACATTCAACTTGCCCCCGGCGCTCTTATGGCGACTGCGCGCGTCGTGACCTCCGGAAACGCCAGCGCTATACAAGTGTTCCGTGAAGGAAAAATCGCCATTCAGGATGAAGGCTCTCAGTTGGTGGCGGCGCTGGTCGGCAAGGGCCGGCGTATTCTCGATTGCTGCGCGGCTCCCGGCGGCAAAACCGCCGCCCTGGCCACCCGCCTGCCTGAAGCAGAGATCATTGCCACAGAGCTGCATCCACATCGCGCAACCCTCTTGCGCAGGCTGGCCCCGCAACAAAACGTAGAAGTAGTGACAGCGGACGCGCTGGCCCTGCCTTACGGCCCGGACTTTGACCGCGTGCTGGCGGACGTCCCCTGCTCCGGCACAGGAACGCTGGCGCGCAATCCGGAAATCAAATGGAGGCTCAAGCCGGAAGACCTTCTCGACCTGCAATCACGCCAGATCGGAATTCTCCGCGCAGCCATGCGGCATGTGGCTCCGGGCGGCAGGCTCGTCTATTCCACCTGTTCGCTCGAGCCGGAAGAGAACGAGCAGGTGATCGCCTCATGCCTGCCGTCCGGCTCCGATTTCAAAATTGTTTCAATGCGAACGGAGCTACAGCGCTTGCGCGACTCAGCAGAGCTGGTCTGGAAGAATATTGATGATCTGATCGGCGACGACTTTCTCCGCACAGTCCCCGGTATTCATCCTTGCGATGGATTTTTCGCGGCTATTCTGGAAAAGCGTTAAACACAAAGGACACGAAGGAATATGAAGGGGATTCAAGTAGCTTTATCGTGAGAACTCCCTGACACTTCAACGCGGCAATAAACATCCTCGGGATGCTTCGACTTGCTCTCGCATCGCGCAGCTCAGTTCGCGAGACGCTCAGCATGACAATATTGAGACGGCAAAGTGGTCCAGCGTAGAACGCGGTTGAGATTCCACGACATTGGATTCTGAGTCTTAAAACCTGTTGTCGAGCAGAAATTCACTGTCACTAGCCCTTCGTGTCCGTTGTGGTTAAATTCTTCACTTCCTTACGTCAAAGCTGATCGTTGCGCCGGCCGCCATGCGCTGTCCCGCCGCAGGAGATTGCCGCACGATAATTCCTGGCGAACCCGCAGTATTGCCGTCGCCGCTGCTGACGGCATGAATCTTGCCTAAAATAAAGCCACCCTTGATCAACGCGACGCTCGCATCCGCGAAAGGCTTCCCAACAAAGCTGGGCATCACGTAGCGCTGACCGTTGTCGGCCGCGGCAAAAAGCAGTCCTACTTTTGGCGATGTGACATCGGTCGCTTCCGGCGGCGGACTTTGCGCCACCACGGTGTCTGGGGTCGCGCCAGGAAGATGGATGGCCGCGACCGTCCCAATTTCCAAACCGCGACGGCTTACGTTGATCCCCGCTGCGTGTTGGCTTTGCCCGATCAGGTTCGGCACCGCGGCGTGTTGCGTGCCCAGGCTTGCCGCCACGCGGATTTTCCAGCCGCGACGCACTGTAGCGTACGGCATGGGAGACTGCGAAATAATCCGTCCCGCGGGCACGGACGGACTATAAAAGCGACTCTCAACGGAAAGGACCAGGCCATCAGAATTTGCGACGCGCTCAGCCTCCGCCGGGGTGAGTCCGGTGAGCCGCGGTACATGCACCTCGCGACCCTGAATGGCAAAGCGCATGGCCAACAGCGCCGAGGAGAGAAACACCAGCAGCAGCACCAGGCCAAGAAAAAAGTATTTGATCACCTTGCGCAACAACTAATGGGCCTCCGCGTCACCGGCATGGCGGGGCAGCGCGATGGCAGCGCGCTTGATGGGTGCAGGCTTCTTTCGTTCCTTGCCCACAGGCACAAAAGCCTCATCTTTTCGCGCTGGATCGGAAACGACTGCGCGCATGAAGTCCAGCCAGATAGGCA
>DATCAX010000471.1:0-4777 GCA_036512375.1 Candidatus Angelobacter sp.
GAGGACGGCCAACAGGACGCCGAATCAGCCCAAAATCATGAGAGACCGGCCGACCTATGGGCCTCCGCTGATGAGGGTGCCGCTGGCGCATGGGCCGACCAACGAACAGGGTGTGCTGTTTCTGTTTGGAGCAATCGCGGAGGACATGGGGTTTGTGGTGACGCGCGTCCAGATCGCTTTTCCCGACTGCGAGGCCATGCGTGAGGTTGCGCCCGGCGTGTGGCAGCGCGTGGATATTGAACTGGAGCAATACAGCCGGAATTTTGTCTCGCACATGCATGACCCCAACAAATGCGACTTGATTGTGTGCTGGGAAAACAACTGGCCGGAGTGTCCGCTGGAGGTGATTGAGCTGAAGACAGAGTTTGAACGGTTGCAAAGAGAGGGACGAGGACGGAAGAGAAAGGGCGACGAAGAGGAATAGCTCAAATCGAAAAACCATTTACCACAGAGGTCACAGAGGAGCGCAGAGGAAAGATCGGGACATCAAGCTGTATCGAGAGAACTCCCTGATGCTACATGGCAAAGGACGCGATGTCGGGGTCCTTCGACTTTACCTCACGCCTTGCGGCGCTCGATGTCGCTCAGGATGACAGGGGGTTGGCATGGTCGCTCCGGTGGCAAGTCCTGGGCGAACCATTTAATATGTCCTGCGAACTAAAAGTTACAAGATGTGAAGACCAGCTGCCTGGACATGAGGTGCGTGCAATGAAGAAGACAATCAGTGTGACCGTGAATGGCCTGACTCACCAGAATGAGATTGAGCCGCGCCTGCTGCTGGTGCAGTACATACGCGACGTGCTGAACCTGACTGGCACACACGTTGGCTGCGAAACTTCGCTGTGCGGCGCATGCACCGTGATGGTTGACGGGCTGGCAGTGAAAAGCTGCACCATGCTGGCGGCGCAGGCGGACGGTTCCACGGTGACCACCATTGAAGGGCTGGCGCAAGGCGGCGAGCTGCATCCGGTGCAGAAGGGTTTCTGGGAACATCATGGACTGCAATGCGGATACTGCACGCCGGGAATGATCATGGCGGCAGCGCAGATTTTGCAGCGCAATCCTGATCCCACCGACGAAGAGATCCGGCACGGCATTGAAGGCAATCTGTGCCGCTGTACCGGATACCAGAATATTGTGCAGGCAATACAGTGCGCGGCCAAGAAGATGAAATCGTCGAGTGTGGCGCGGTAAGGAAAAACCTTTTACCACAGAGGGCACAGAGGAACGCAGAGGAAGATCGGGTGATCGGGACATCGGGACATCGGGTCATCGGAAAACAAAGGCTTACCGCGGATTTACGCGGATGAGCACGGATCAGGAAACCGGAAAAACCTTTTACCACAGAGGCCACAGAGGAACGCAGAGGTAATCGAGTTGATCGAAATGAGTCAACTAATCCGGAAAAATAAACTGAGCTCCTCTCTGTGTTACTCCGTGTCCTCTGTGGTTGAGATTTAAAAGCTGGAGGGCAACATGGCGGAAAAGACAGTTGGCAAACCAATCAGGCGCACAGAAGATCCCCGGTTGATCCAGGGGCTGGCCCACTATGTTGACGACGTTCGCCTGCCGGACACGCTGCACGCGGCGTTTCTGCGTTCCATCTATGCCCATGCGCGAATTAAGAGCATTGACACCACGGCGGCACAGAAGCTGCCGGGAGTGGTGGCCGTCTATACGGGAAAAGACGTGCAGAAAATTGGCGTGGTGCCGTGCGCCGCGGCGCTGCCGGACTTGAAGGTGCCGGAGCATCGGGTGCTGGGAATGAGCAAAGTGTATTTTGTGGGGCACCCCGTGGCGGTGGTGGTGGCGGAAACAAAAGCGGCCGCGCGTGACGCGCTGGACCTGATCGAAGTCGATTATGAAGAACTGCCGGTAGTGATGGACGAAGAGAAAGCCGCCGACCCGAAGAGCCCGGTGATCCATGAGCAGTTTGGGACAAACATCGCGTACAAGCTGACTTCAGGCGAAGGCGATGTTGATGCGGCGCTGAAGAAATCCGACAAAGTCATCAAGCAGAAGCTGCTGAACAAGCGGCTGGCGCCGATCGCAATGGAAGGACGCGGCGTGCTGGCACGGTATTTTCCCGGAGAGCAGGAGCTGACGATCTGGACGTCGACACAGATACCGCATCTGGCGCGCACGCAGATAGCGATCATGGTGGGCATGGCGGAAAACAAAGTTCGCGTGATCACGCCGGAGGTGGGCGGCGGCTTTGGATCAAAGCTCAACGTGTATGCGGAAGAAGCGATGCTGGGATGGATTTCCATGCAGACCGGACGCCCGGTGAAATGGATTGAAGGCCGGCGCGAAAATATGACGTCGACAATTCACGGGCGCGGGCAGACCGGCTACGTTGAGATTGGCTGCATGAAAGATGGCACCATTACAGGGCTGCGCTACAACGTGTTTGCCGATATGGGATCGTATTTCCAGCTGCTCACGCCGGCCATGCCCACGCTGACCGGGCTGATGCTTTCTGGCTGCTACAAAATTCCTGCGATCCAGATCAACATTACGGCGACGTTTACCAACAAGATGGCGACGGATGCTTATCGCGGGGCGGGACGTCCGGAGGCGACGTATGTGGTGGAGCGCGCTGCCGATCTTGTCGCGTTGGAGCTGGGCATGGATCCGGTGGAAGTTCGCAGAAAGAATTTTCCGCAGCCGAATGAGTTCCCTTTCAAGACCGCGACCGGCTTGTTCTATGACAGCGGCAACTATCAAGGTGCGCTGGATAAAGCGCTGAAGATGGCCGATTACACCAAGCTTCGCGAAGAACAGAAAAGAGCCCGCAAAGAAGGCCGCATCATGGGGATCGGCATTTCTACCTACGTGGAGATTTGCGCGTTGGGGCCTTCGTCGGCGATGCCGGCTGGTGGCTGGGAGAGCGCGACAGTAAGAATCGAGCCGACTGGAAAAGTCACGATCCTGACAGGCGCTTCTCCACACGGACAGGGCGAAGAAACTTCTTTCGCGCAGATTGCCGCCGATGAACTTGGCGTCAGCATAAATGATTCCACGGTGATTCACGGCGATACCGCAATCGTCCAATATGGCATTGGGACCTTTGGCAGCCGCGGACTAGCCGTGGGCGGCGTTGCAGTTTATATGGCTTTGCAGAAATTGAAAGCGAAAGCAGCGAAGATTGCAGCGCACATGCTGCAGTGTGAGTCGGCCACATTTACCGACGGAAAGTTTTGTGCGTCTGGCGGCAAGACCGGCGAAGTACCTGCGCCCGATATGCCTGTCGCGGAAGCGCCCGGTGGAGCGCTGCCGCAGCCACATCCCAGCGGAAAAACGGTGACGATACAGGAAATCGCGCTGGCGGCGCATATAGCCAAAAGCCTTCCGGAAGACATGGAACCCGGACTCTCAGCCACGGCGTTCTACGAACCCAAGAATTTTACGTTTCCATTTGGGACGCACATCGCGGTGGTTGATATCGACCCTGAGACTGGAGAGATTCATTTCCAGCGCTATATCGCGGTCGATGACTGCGGCAAGCAGATCAATCCCATGCTTGTGGCGGGGCAGGTCCATGGGGGAATTGTTCAAAGCATGGGCCAGGCCCTGTTTGAAGAAATTGTTTACGATGAAACCGGCCAGCTCATCACTGGAACGCTGATGGATTACGCTCTGCCCAAAGCAGTGATGATTCCTCACCTCGAGCTCGACCACACCGTCACACCGTCGCCCGTCAATCCTCTGGGCGCTAAAGGTGTGGGTGAAGCAGGAACCATCGGCGCAACGCCGGCCATCGTCTCTGCGATAGTTGACGCACTCGCGCCGTATGGCGTGCGTCACATCGATATGCCGATCAAACCCGAAGTGGTCTGGCAGCTCATTAAGAATGGTCCAAAGAAGAATTCAGCGGGCGCCGCGTAGGCCAAGGAGATAGTCATGATCCCAGCAAATTTTGATTACATCGCCGCCAAAACACTCGACGAAGCAATCTCGCTCCTGGCTAAGCACAAAGATGACGCGAAAATTCTGGCCGGCGGCCACAGCCTGCTCCCAGCCATGAAGCTGCGTCTGATGCAGCCCAAAGTCCTCATCGACCTCGGCCGCATCCGCGATCTCTCCTATATAAAAGAAGAGGGCGGACACATTCGCATCGGCGCCATGACCACGCACTTCCAGGTTGAAACCTCTGACATTCTGCACCGCTCCTGCCCGTTGCTGCCTGAAACCGCCATTCATCTGGGCGATATGCAGGTGCGCAACAAAGGAACGATCGGCGGTAGCCTCGCGCATTCTGATCCCGCGGCGGACTGGCCCGCTGCCATCCTCGCACTCGATGCGGAACTCATCGCCACCAGCGCCAAGGGCGACCGCGTGATCAAAGCCACTGACTTCTTCGTTGAAATGTTGACCACGTCATTGCAGCCGGGTGAAATCCTGCGTGAGATCCGCATCCCGGCAGGCAAGGGCAAAGCCGCGCAGGCCTACGTAAAAGTCCGTCATCCAGCTTCTGGATTTGCCGTCGTCGGCATCGCCGTCAATCTCTTAATCGACAGCGGCAAGTGTCAGTCCGCTGGGGTTGGAATCACCGGCGTCTCTCCCAAGGCGTATCGCGCATCGAAAGTCGAAAGCGCTCTGAAAGGAAATGCCCTCGATGCAAAAACTCTCAGCGCCGCGTCCGCGCACGCCGCCGCCGGAGTCGACGTCAACTCGGATCTCTACGCTTCAGCCGAGTACCGCAAACAACTGGCAACGGTCTATACTCGCCGCGCGCTGGAAATTGCGGTCGGTCGTGCGAAGTAAACAGATCAAC
>DATCAX010000472.1:0-2312 GCA_036512375.1 Candidatus Angelobacter sp.
TGGTGTCCGCGCTCTGCCCATGGCTTGCGATGTAAAAGACCAGACCAGCGTTGAGCAACTGATTGCGGCCACCGTGGCAGAATTCAAGCGCGTCGATATTCTCATCAACAATGCCGGCATCTCCTGGGGCGCTCCCACGGAAAAGATGACGCTGGCTGAGTGGAACAAGGTGATGGAAACCAACCTGACGGGAACTTTCCTATGCGCCCAGGCCGCGGGTAGAATCATGCTCCAGCAAAAAAGCGGTAAGATCATTAACATGGCGTCAGTCGCGGGGATCAGGGGCGCGCCGCCGGAGACGGTGGAGGCAATTGCGTATCACGCCAGCAAAGGCGGAGTGATTTCCTTTACGCACGATCTGGCGGTGAAGTGGGCGCGGCATAATATCCAGGTGAATGCCATCGCGCCGGGATGGTTTCCCACGCACATGTCTGACAAAGTTATCGAACACAAGAAAGATTATCTGCTCAGCCACATTCCAGCGCGCCGTTTCGGTTCTGACTGCGACTTAAAGGGCGCTGCCGTCTTTCTCGCGTCTGACGCTTCTGCCTACGTCAATGGTCACGTGCTGGTAGTGGATGGAGGCCAGTCCGCCTGAGGTCATCATGATTATCCCCCTTACTCCATTGCGTTTCTTGCGTTATTCCAGCCAGCAGTTTCCCGCCCGGACGGCCGTTGTCTGCGGCGATCAACGATTCACCTACGCCCAGTTTTCTGACCGCACGGCGCGCCAGGCAGGAGCCTTGCGATCGCTGGGAATGCAGTCCGGCGAGCGCGTTGCTTTTCTGAGCGCGAATTGTCATCGCCTGCTGGAGGGATACTATGGTGTGGTAGAAGCAGGCTATGTCCTGCTCCCGCTCAATGTTCGTCTGGCTTGGCAGGAACTGGCTTACATTCTGAATGATGCAGAAGCCTCCGTACTGTTCTTTGAAGAACAGTTCCTCCCGCTGGTTGAGTCCTTCCGCAAAGACCTAAGCTCCGTAAAACATTTTATCCCGCTGGATTTCAAGCCCCACCAGCCGTGGATGGCGTCGCAGAATTATGAAGAGATGCTTGCAGCGGCCACGCCATATCGCGCGGACGTGATGCAGGTGGACGAAAACTCGCTGGCCGAACTCTTCTATACCAGCGGCACCAGCGCGAATCCCAAGGGCGTGATGTTAACCCATCGCAATATTTATCTTCATGCCCTGAACGTGGCCATCGCCTTCGGAGCCAAGAGCGATTCCGTGGAACTGCACACCATTCCGTTGTTTCACGCCAATGGCTGGGGTGTCGCGCATTCGCTCACATACGTCGGTGGCAAGCACGTGATGATGCGCAAATTTGAAACCACGGAAGTCTTCCGCCTGATCGAGCGCGAAGGCGCGCAGTCCTTAAGTGTGGTGCCGGCCATGGCAACCGCACTGGTCAATTGTCCGGAGCGACCAAAGTTCAATCTGAAGAGTCTTGAGCGCATGAGCCTTGGCGGCGCAGCTTCCTCACCCACGCTGGTGCGCGAAGTTGAAGAGAAGCTTGGCTGCGCCTGCTATTCCGGCTATGGCCTCACGGAAACCGCGCCAGTGCTGACGACCGCTCGCATGAAGGCCGGACTGGATTGGGAAGGCCCTGCCCGCTATGAGAAGCAGGCAAGCACCGGTCACGCCATCCCCGGCGTTGAGATCCGCGTAGTCGATCCCGATGGAAACGACGTTCCGCGCGACGGCAAGAGTATTGGTGAGATTGTTGCCCGAAGTGACGGTGTGATGGAAGGCTATTGGAAGCAGCCGGAAGCCACTGCAGAAGTGATGCGCGGCGGCTGGTTCCATACCAGTGACATGGCTACTATTGACGAAAATGGCTACGCACTGATCGTGGACCGCAAGAAAGACATCATCGTGAGCGGCGGCGAAAATATTTCGTCCCTGGAAGTGGAGAAAGCGCTGCTGGCGCATCCCGACATTTATGAAGTTGCCGTGATTCCCGTACCTGACGAACGCTGGGGCGAAGCGCCAAAGGCTCTGGTCGTGATGAAACCGGGTACAACTGCCACAGAGGCTGAAATCCTGGAATTTTGCCGCGGCCGATTGACCCATTACAAATGCCCGCGCACCGTTGAATTTATTGAGACTCTGCCGCGGACGGGCACCGGCAAGGTACTCAAGAAAGAGCTGCGCAAGAAATACTGGTCAGGCACGGAGAGTATCCGTCCGGAGTTTGCGACCAGGAAATAGACCATGCCCAAACAAATTCTTGATTCTCTGGACGCTCTCAAAGGCCTGGTCAGCCAGGAAATCGCCGTCACCGACTGGTTCAACGTTACGCAGGAGCGC
>DATCAX010000473.1:0-5777 GCA_036512375.1 Candidatus Angelobacter sp.
CTGGGAGACGGGGTTGGATACGGTCACGAGGGTCACCGTATCCAACCCTTTATTATTTTTCCGCATCTTCTTACCTGCTCCCAGCGACTAAAATCATTTTGAGGAAATCATGAAAACACTTCTCCGTGTTGTGGTGTTTGCCGTCACGCTTTCAAGCATGGCCTTTGCTTCAGAAGCCGCGTCCAGCCGGCTGGAGACGGCAGCAACTGTATTAAACGAAATCATGTCCACGCCCGATAAAAGCATTCCTGGCGATATTCTTAGTTCAGCGAAGTGCGTAGCGGTTGTTCCCAATCTGATCAAAGGCGGATTCGTAGTGGGGGGCGCGCATGGCCGGGGAATGGCCACCTGCCGCACCGCGACCGGCTGGAGCGCACCAGCGCCAATTACCACAACAGGTGGGAGCGTTGGCTTGCAGATCGGCGGGCAGGCCGTTGATTTGATAATGGTGGTAATGAATGACCGGGGCATGCAGGCGCTTCTTACCAACAAGTTCAAACTCGGCGCCGACGCATCAGTAGCCGCCGGCCCAGTCGGACGCCACACCGAAGGCGCAACGGACTGGAAGCTTCGCGCTGAAGTCCTCACCTATTCACGCGCACGCGGTCTGTTTGCCGGGATAAGTTTTAACGGCGCGGTAATAAAACAGGATGAAGACGCCACGGGCGAACTTTACGGCCGCCAGATTGATTTCAAGACCATTCTGACCGGCTCGGTTCAGCCGCCGCAGTCGGCTGAAAAGTTTCTCGCCGCAGTACGGCAGGCAGCAGGGACAGATGTCGCTCCACCCAGCACTCCGCAGCGCTCCACATATCCAAGCAGTTCGACACCGTCTGCGCCGGTGAATCCACTACCGTCTCCGACCCCAACACCAACGCCTGAGCCCACTCCGGCCACAGAGCCCCCGGCAACGGAAACAATACCCAGCCCGACTCCAACGCCAACACCGCCGCCGATGCTGTAAGAGCAATCAGGTTTTGTCTGGAAAGACAAAAGAGGAGCCAACTGGCTCCTCTTTTGCTGCGGACACGAATACGTTCAGTGCTTGTGCGTATGCGGCTTTGCTTCGTGATGATCGTGAGAGGCCGCGCCGTGCATGTGCTCATGCTCCTCGGCTTCTTCTTTGAAGATTCCAGGCGCGCCCAGACTGCCTTTGACTGGAAGATGGCGAATATAGTGGACGATGTGCCACATCTCTTCATCCTCCAGAATCCCTTTCCAGCCTGGCATGCCAGAAGGCTTGATGCCGTTTTCTATGATCCATTTTAATTGCCCGTCTGTGTAATCCTGCACATCTTTGACTGAAAGATCAGCGATCGGCGGGTCCATTTTGTTTGCGAAAGGAACTCCGGTATTCTGGCCGTCAAGCCCGTGGCAGATCTGGCAATGATGCTGGAAATGTTCGCCACCTTCCTTAACGGCATCGGGCGCGTAGGCAATCGGGTTTTTTACGTCTTTGCCGCCAATCGTCATCTCATGCTTCACTTCACCAATCACGGTGTTCTCCGCTTTACTGGGAGTGCCCGCCTTGCAGCCACACATCGCGATACCAATCGCAAGACCGGCTAATACGTGGGGAAACTTCATCTTTGTTCTCCTTAATGACTAAAAACATTTTAATGACTAAAAACATTTTCAACGGCTGCACTGTTTTGGCGAAAAGGGCAAGACCGGTCCCTACACACAACAACCTAAATGGAGCCACGAACCAGGTCAACGGTTACACCGGGTTTGAAATATTTTTCTCGCGATGATACCGTCCCATGTTGTCAACATTCCGCCACAAGCTTGAATACTTTCCGGTCTGGCTGCTGGCCACCGGCGTCGGCGTGCTGCCGCGTTCCCTGGCGCGCGCTTTTTGCCAGGGTATTGGCATGCTTATGTACACCGTGCACCGCCGCCTGCGCAAGGTTGGCCTGCGAAACCTCGACTTGGCATTCCCGGAGAAAACCAGGAAAGAAAAGCTGCACATTCTGCGGAGTCTATTTAAGGGTCTGGGACGACAGCTGGCGGAGTTTGCGTTGTTTCCGCGATACCGCAAGGAAAGCGCTTCAGAGGTCGCCGTTTACGATGGCTTCCAGAATTTTGCTGAAGCCCGCGCTCGCGGCAAGGGCGTATTGTTTCTGACCGCGCATTTCGGCGGATGGGAGATTGGTTCGTTTGTTCACTCGATCAATGGCAACCCCATGAACATTGTGGTGCGGCCTCTCGACAATCCCTACCTGGATGCATTTGTGGACGGCTATAGGACACTTCACGGCAATCGTACCTTCGGCAAGCAGGATTTTGCCAGGGGTCTGCTTACTTCGATGAAACGCGGAGAAGTAGTGGGCATTTTGATGGACACCAACATGACGCCGCCACAGGGAGCATTCGTGGATTTCTTCGGCACGCCAGCATGTACAGCCACCGGAGTGGCGCGTGTGGCATTGCACACAGGCGCTGCCGTGTTGCCGGCTTTTACCATCTGGGACAAAGAATTGGGCAAATACAAGATTCGTTTTGATGCGGCCCTGCAGTTGACCAGGACAGGAAACGACGAAGCCGATGCCGTCGCCAACACAGGGCTATTTACCAAGGTGATTGAGAGCTATGCCATGCAATATCCCGAGCAGTGGTTGTGGGTTCACCGGCGGTGGAAGACGCGCCCGCCCGGAGAGCCGCCAGTCTATTAGCGAAAGCAATCAACGTTAAAAAGCGCACGGCCTTAGCCATGCGCCCCGGAAGCGAAATGACTGTGCGTTGTCAGTTGCCAATTGTCTGGCCTGCAGCTCCTTCAGGCTTGTCTTTTTCGAAAAAATCAACAGAGTCCTAAACGAATGCCATGATTGCCACCACCATCGATCCTGCCAGACCAACAAAGAATAATGTTTCGAGAAAAAGTACCAGAAAGTGCAGCATGATGATTACCTCGCGCTACTTCAACGGTAATCCGCAACTGCGTTAAGAATTTATAAAGAGTCCGAAAAGAAAGCGTAGTAAGGGGCAATGTGTTCAGTCTTTTGCCGGGAATAGGACTCTTGGTATCTCACTCCGGATCAAACCTGTAGCCAATCCACGGCTCGGTCTTGATGTACCTGGGCGTGCGCGGGTTCTGTTCCAGCTTTTTGCGGATGTTCGCAATGAACACGCGCAGATACTCCGGCTGCTCAGTGCTGTTGCTGCCCCAGATCGCGGTAAGAATGGCGCGATGGGTGAGAACTTTCCCGCGATTCGCGAGAAAGTACTGAATCAGATCGTACTCTTTTGGTGTGAGATGGATGGCCTTGCCGCCCACTTCCACCAGGCGCTGCTGCGGGTCGATTTTGAAATCACCGGCTTCGTAAGCGGCATCGGATTGTGGCGGCGTCGCCGAGCGGCGCAGCAAAGCGCGCACACGCGCCGTGAGTTCCGCCATGCCAAAGGGCTTGGCAACATAGTCGTCGGCTCCCAGATCAAACGCTTTGACCTTGGTTGGCTCATCTTCCTTGACTGACAGCACGAGCACCGGCACTTCAGATAATTGCCGGATGCGCTCGCACAGTTCAAGTCCGGTGTAACCCGGCATGGAGAGATCAGTGATGACCAGGTCAGGCAGCCACGTGCGGAAAGTCTCCAGGCCGCTGCGGCCGTCATTGGCGGTGCGCACCTGATAGCCGGCAGATTCAAGGCCGCGCAGAAGTACTCGTGTGATCTGCGCTTCGTCATCCACTACCAGAATTTTCTTGGGATCGTCAGTCATGGGCGATCACCGGGCGTTCCCGCACGAAGAGAAGTTTTTGTGACGGAGACATCGTCTTCCGGCGAATCATTATTCTGCTCACTCTCGTGCGATGGACCCTGACCCAAGGGAGAGTCATTCAGAGGAACCATGAATTGCACGCTTGTTCCTTTACCATCCGAGCCATCTTCAATCCAAATCCTGCCGCCATGCGCCTGCACAATACCACGCGCGATAGCCAGGCCCATGCCAAATCCAGGCTGGAGTCCGGCACGAAAGAATTTTTCAAAAACCCTCCCGCGCAGGTCTGAAGGAATTCCGGGACCTTCATCGTTTACGGCGAAGGAGATGTTGTTTTCTTTCTGCCGAACGGAGACGGTGATCTTGGCGGAAGGTCCGGAGTATTTGGCCGCGTTTTCCAGCAGAGTAAAGATCACCTGTGAAATCAAGCGCGGATCGACACTGGGTGATGGCAGGCCATTGGCAATAGCGACCTCCACCGGGTGGCCGTCGAGCAGTGGCTCCGCGCGAAGCAGTGCGTCCTCCACCATTTCTTCAGGCGCAACATTTCTACTGGCCAGCGTGATCTCGCCGGCCTGGAGCTTGGCCAGGTCCATCATGCCCTGGATGAAGTGGTTCAACCGGTCAGACTCCTGCTCAATCACTTCAAACAGTTCGCGCTGAACTTCCGGCGTGACCGACCCGGCACGAATCGTGGAGATAGCCGCCTTGATCGAGGTCAGCGGCGTACGCAGGTCGTGCGTGACGGCGTCGAGCAGCGCGGCCTTGAGCTGTTCGCTTTTGCGCAAGGCGTCAGCTTCGGCGGCCTGGGCAGCGGCTCGTTCAAATTCGCCGCGGACATGCACCAATTCCCGGCTTTGTTTTTCCGTCAGCAAGACCCGCTTCTCCAGTCGCGATGAGAGCTGGCCCACCAGCACCGCCGTGGTGACGAATACAACGAAACCGACAACGTCCTCCGGCCGGGTAATCAGGAACGAATAGTACGGGCCGATAAAGAAAAAGTTAAACGACAGGCCGACAAGCATTGAGGCATACAGAGCGGGGCCGCGGCCTTGCGTTACCGCCACAAGTATTACCGGAAGGACCAGGATAAGCGCGATGCTGGTCTGGCTCAGTTCTGGACGCAGCCTTTCCAGTATGGCGATCGGCAGCGCCACAGCGATTGTCGCAATGAGGTAACGGACGGGCCAGCGCCCGCTCCAGGAAGTCACGACTTAATTGTAGGCCATCAGGTCAAAAAGCAATTGTTGGCTGCCGCGCAAGAAACCTGCGAAAATAGCAGCATGGCGATCGTGGTGATTGGCGGGCATTCCCGGAGCGTGGGTAAGACCAGCGTGGTTGCCGGCTTGATTGCCGCGCTGCCGGAATTCAACTGGACTGCATTGAAGATCACGCAGTTCGGGCACGGCATCTGCTCCGCTGACGGCAAGCCCTGTGATTGCGATACCGGCGACGATCATTTCCGTGCGCTGAGCGACGAGAAAGACCTGAGCGGCGAAAGCGATACGTCACGTTTTCTGGTGGCAGGCGCCAAGCGGTCTCTCTGGGTGCGCACCCGGCAGGGCCGGTTGGCCGACGCCATGCCGGACATCCAGCGCAAGATTGCCGGAGCCGAGAACGTGATCATGGAGTCCAATAGCGTGCTCCGGTTTCTGCGTCCCGACTTGTATCTCTCAGTGCTCAATGCTGACACAGAAGACTTCAAGGATTCCGCGCGTGAATTTCTGGACCGTGCTGACGCTGTGATTCTGCATCAGTCTGAGGGCCGGGCGAAGTGGAAGACCGTTTCGATGGACGCGCTGGCAGGGAAGCCTATCTTTAAAATCCAGCCGCCTCCGTACGTCACCGAAGAGATTGCGGCCTTTGTGCGCGAGAAGTTGCTCGCCGGGAGTTCCGGCAAGAGCCACGCAGTCGACGCAATCCCGCACAGTCTCTAGGCGGTAAAACTCCGTCATCCAAATCAGAGCAGCTACTTGGGCCCGGTGACTGGAGGCATGGGCTGTTCGCGACGTGGTGCTTCCGTTCTTTTTTGCGAACTGCCATCAGCATCGGGTTC
>DATCAX010000474.1:0-4026 GCA_036512375.1 Candidatus Angelobacter sp.
GGTCGACTTGTAAATGCCATCGCCGACAGACAAATCCGGCCGATGCAGCCCCTCACCGCTGCCAACATAGACAATATTGGGGTCCGACGCCGCGACGGCAATCGCGCCGATGGAGCCGGTGGGCTGGTCGTCAAAGATCGGCTGCCAGGTGCGACCGTAGTCATTGGTCTTCCACACGCCGCCATTGCACACGCCAATGTAAAACACGCTCGGCTGGCTCGGAACGCCGGCGACGGCGCGGGTGCGACCGCCACGGTATGGGCCGATGGAGCGCCAGTGGAGGGGTTTCAAGAGGTCTGGAGAGACTTGGTGGAGGGGACCGGGTTGAGGCTGGGCGGTGGCGTGCTTTGGCGCGCTTTGAGGTGCTTGCTTGGTTTGGGGTGGCTGCTGGGCAAGGACTGAGGCAGCTAAAGTGAGTGCGACGAGCAATGGCAAGCAGCGCGGAAATGATGGCACAGTATCCTCCGGGGATGACAGAGGAGGATACCGCAAAGAATCACAGAGATAAACATCTCACGGCCTTATGCCGCAATCTATGGCGGCGTCAAGACGACTGAGGCACAAGTTGGCATATGTACTGCTGGTATCATTTTTCCTCCACCAAAGTTGTTGCAGGGAGAAATATCAGCAAGCGATTGCTCTTCTTCTGGCTGCACTCCCAGGGTGGTAGGACACGGATATTGTTTAATGGTGGGTTGGGAGTTTGGGTTTGAGCAGTCAACCTGTGTCTTTAAGCTGACGTTATAATCGGCGGAAGTTGGAAACATTTTCTGCGCTTCGGCCAACGTGTCATTGTCATGCTTGATCATATCGCCGCATGACATTTCACATTCAGGCTCGGCGAAGATGTGAAAGTTCGAGTTCGGATCCCATGATCCTGAGGGCACTGGCATTAAAGGGAGTGAGGGCCTCTGTTGATCGTCATATGTGAGGGCGAGTACCAGAGGAAAGTCCCCATCGGTTATTTTTGGAGAATGAGATACTATCGCATTATCCAGTGCTTTTAGTGCTGTTATTTGCTTTGGATATGGCAGATAGAGGGAAAAATATTGTTGCGCGTAGGCAAGCCTGCCCGCATAGTTCTCCATTTTAGCCACTGTTATCGTAGGCATCGCTGTCGTGGGCAGCTTCCATCCAGAATAGAATGTTTTCTGACGGCTAAATCCATGGAATCTTCCAGTGCTCCATGAGCCTGCCCGATATGCGTGGGGGATGTCCAAAGCACTACAATCGGGCGAAACAATGCGTACGCGTTGATCTTCAGGGGATGTCGCATCCCATAGCTCAATGAAAAAGAGTCCGTGGAGAACTACGTTAAAGTTGGTCCCAGTGGTACATGCTGATGTCTTCACCTTCGCTTGGTCGGTTTTTTTCTTGTCTTTGTTACGGCATGAGATAAATGAAAAAAAGGAACTACTTGCGCCAAAAAAGACTAGGCTTTTAGCTGCGTTTCGCAAAATAGCTCTTCGAGTTGGTAACATAGTCATTTTGACTGGGTTCTCCTTTAGAAGAAGGCCACCGATCCATAATTTGTTATCCAGTAACTAATACAAACAACGCAAAGCTCATTGTCTTACCTTCGCAGGATTCAGTCCTAACACCAAAACCATGCCCCACACGATTAATAAGAAAACAATGGTCTAGGGAGCAACGAATACTGCGCAGGTAGGCATGTGTACGGCTTCGAGGGGTGATGGCACACCCAACTCGCTGAGCGCCCTCTCTTCGTCGCGTTCCACGCACCGCACGCCGGGGCGAGGGTCTATCGCTTTCAAGCATTGGTTTTGATTTTTTGTTTTTGGGCCAGTTGCGGGATGGGATTGAAACATTTTCCAAAGCCGCTGAATGACTGCTTTTCCGTGAACATCCGCCGCGTTGCAGTCCATCTTGTCCTCAGGTTCTGCGAACAGATGGTAATTCTTGGTGTCCCATGGCGTACCGGGAATCGGACTATACACGGGTGGCGAGTCGTAGCTTAGAACCGTCACCAATGGAAACTTAGTTGCTGTCATGTAATCCGCGGGAAAATCAATTTCCTGCTTGTCGAATGTACGGAGCCCCGTGATGGCATAGGGTGTGGGTAGGATCAGTGATAAATAGGCTTTCGAGTGATCTGGCTTTCCCATCTGTGAACTCAAAATTGGGACATCGCGAATCACAGCGGTCATCATCGCGGCAGGCCAAATTGGCTTGTACTCGCCCTTAACTCTAGGGAAGTTGGTGACACAATTTTTCCAAGAACCCGCGCGGTATGAGTGAGGATGTGTGATGTCTTGCCCGTTGATGCATTCGGGCGTGGAGATCTGCACGTAACCAGTGGCGATGTCAATCACAAAGAGCCCATGAAGAACCACGTTGAAAATACCGCAAGACTGGGCGAAGGTATTGGCTGCGGGAAGAACAATGCCTCCCAGAGCCGAACCTGCTGAAATAATCGCTGCATTCTTGACGAAACCGCGTCTGGTCATTGCCTTCATCGAGGGTTCCCTTTCACGCTAACTGCCGCCAAAGGCCGAAACCGCTGCCCAATAAAATGGGTGACTAGTCTGCGGATGCGACAGCAAAACCAATTGCGCCGACCGCGTCGCTTTAGGAACGGTACCATCGGCGTCCAATCCCGAGTAAAAGCTCTCCATCAACATTCTTGTGGTCGCAGAATCAACGTCCCAGTCCATGGCAATCACATGGGGAACTTGTGCCCTCAGGAACTCTCCCACCAAATTGTCTCGGCCTATTGTGTCTGACTGTGGGCCGCCCGCTGTCGAACAGGCCGCCAACACAACTAAACGCAAGTGACGAAGATTTCCCTTTTCGATGGTTTCACTGGAAAGTAAGGCTGTGCCGGAGGCTGTGAAAGAGTTCGGTGCTGACGTGAAGACCAACCCTATTGCATCGCCCATAAGGACAGCGTGTCCAGCAAAATGAAAGACACCGCTATTTTCGATTTCCTTGCCGAATCCAGCCAGAGTGGCCTCGCTGCCTGATAGTACTTTTGGGTTCACAAAGTGTTTGCCAACTTCCTGGGCTTCCAGGACTGCATCCCTGAGTGGCAGGAGGTCAAGAGGCGAGTCTGGTGCAGGGGGAGCCACTATCAACGCACGCAATTCGAGTAATCTATGTCCTGATGGATGTTCTATTGTGCTCTCAAATGCAAGACCCGGTGAGTACAAAGTTGTAAATTGTTCGAGCAGGTAGTGGCCCGTAGAATCGCGTAAGGCGCTGAACGGCACGCCTGTCAAGGAAGTATCTGTTTCGATTACTAGAACTCTGTGTGAATCGAGTTGGGACTCGAATGGCGCCAGAAGCAAGGCGTATAGTTCCCGCTCAATGCTGTCGAGGTCATTCGTGTTAGAGAGTCGATCTGAGCATAACAAGCGGAAGCGCGAAGCTTTTTTCTCCATTTCCGAGGCCGTGATAGTCTGCCAACGGAACTGCAATCCGCGGTCGTCCACAAGCCAAATGGCGAGTCCGTCCTCGAATTGGACATAAGAGATCGCCGTTTTATCGGTAAGGGATGCAGTAACGCTTTTTAGCCAGCCGTCAGCGGTGTCTCGATTCAGATCACTTCTATCCTTGACCTTAGTTGCGATTGAGCGATATTCCTCCCAAGTTGCTAGTGCTCGTGCGGGATCTTGTTGATCAAGAGCATATATCTTGACCAGGGCGCGATAGATGTTTCCCATCTGCGCATTCCAAGCCAGACGATCGCGATCGGAGTGCAACAGTTGTAACCATGCTTTTCCGATCTTTAGCGCAGAATTAAAGGCTTTCTCGGCAGTTGCCGGCGCGCGGCTCCGTAATGCCAAATCGCCTTCAATTTGCAAATAGGTCAACTGAAGGACATAGTCCGACAAATTCCCAAGATTGGGTTCCGAATCTGCCAGGAGTTCGCGAGAGCGGGACAGTTGGTTTTTTTGGGCCTCAAGGCCTGCCAATACAAGTTGGCCGTAGGCTCGGTATGCTTTCAAGGCCTGAGTCTGCGGCATGCTGGCGAAAAGGAGGTTTGCCTTGGTGAACTGTTCCGCG
>DATCAX010000475.1:0-2925 GCA_036512375.1 Candidatus Angelobacter sp.
AATGTCCGGCCTCTTCGATATCGGGCAGCAGATACAAGTCTGCCGTCACGCGGAGAAGAACGGGATTGAATCCATGCTGATGGCGATCGGGTTTACCCGGCCCCATCCTCTGCAACTGGCCATCGCCATTGGGCTGCAAACGGAAAAGATCAAATTCATGGTAGCTTGCCGCTCCGGCCTGATCTCGCCGACCTTCTATGTCCAACAATTGAATACCGCATCTGCTATCTTGCCGGGCCGGATTTTGAGCAATATCGTCTGCGGGCACACACCGCATGAACTGCGTTACTACGGAGACTTTCTGGCTCACGACGAGCGCTACCGCCGCACCGGAGAATTTCTCACCATCTGCCGCGGGCTGTGGAGCGGGGCCTTTCCTTACAGCTTTACCGGCGAATTTTACAAAGTGGAAAACGCGCGTCTTCACACTCCGTTTCTTGGCAACGGTGAAAATAGGCCTGAGATCTTTGTCGGCGGAAACTCAACGGAAGCCGCAGACCTGGCCATCCGCCACGGTTCTTGCCTATGGCGTTTTCCCGCGGCCCCTTCTGAGTTAGAGAAGCAGGTCCGGCCGGTATTGGAGTTGGGCATTGAAGTGGGATTTCTTACGTCGATCATCGCGCGCCCTACGCGCGATGAAGCGCTGGCTGCCGCGGCCGAACTGATCGCCGGCGCCGGTGCAGACGCCCGGACGGTGCACCAGCAGTTTGCTTCACGGCTGGACTCTGAAGGCTTTCGCGCAGTGTATGAAATGGCCCAGGGTGGCTCGGCCTGGATCACGCCGTGGTTGTGGACAGGAGCCGTGCCTTACCTGGGCGCGCCCAGTATCGCGCTGGTAGGCTCGTTCGACGAGATCGCACAAGCAATCATTTCCTACAAACAAAGCGGGATAACGCAATTCCTGTTTATGGGCTGGCCGGACTTTGAAGAGATGGAGTATTTCGGCAGCGGCGTGCTGCCGCTGGTTCGGGCACACGAACAGGAACTCTCCGGCAAATTTTCTACAGCTCGTAGAGCGCAGGCCTGACGATTTTGAACAAGCGTGACTGTAGATCGAAGTGTGAGCAAGAATGACGGGGATCGAAAACAACTCGAAGAAGGCGCTGCGTTTTCACTGGAGACTTCTCCAGCGCGGCGAGGAGTCAGGGGCCACCCGGGCAAGTCACGCTGATTCCACGGAAACGGGCCTCCCTGATCTGCCGGCGCAGTTGGAATTCTCCCGCAAGGCTGAAGAATGCGGGATTGATTCATTGCTTGTCGACATGAACTTTGCCAAGCCGGAGCCCATCATGCTGGCCACGGCGCTGGGCGTCCAGACACAAGCTATAACTTTTATGGTGGCCATCCGCTCAGGCCTGATCTCGCCGACCTTGTTCGTGCAGCAGGTGAATACACTCTCCGCACTGACGAATGGACGCGTAAACCTGAATGTGGTGGCTGGCCATTCGCCTGAAGAGCAGCATTTCTACGGCGACTGGCTGTCACATGACGAGCGCTACGCCCGCACTGCGGAATTCCTGGAGATTTGCCACGGCCTGTGGAACAGGAATGGCGGAGTGAACTTCCATGGAGAATATCTTCAAGTGGAAGATGCGCGGCTGAATACTCCGTTTGTCTCTCCCCGTCGCACCGCGCCTGAAGTTTTTGTTGCCGGCGGCTCTGATGCGGCATGTGATCTGGCGTTGCGTTGGGGCACTTGCTGGATGCGCCTTGGTGATACGCCCGCCAATATCGCGAGCGCGGCAGGAGCGGTACTCAAAGCCGGCAAAGAGCTGGGCCTGCGGCTTTCCCTCATTTGCGAGAGTAGCCAGGAGCAGGCAATGCAAGCGGCAAAGGAGCTTGTTGCAGCCGCCGAGACTAAACCGTGCAATTCCGAAGAAGAACAAAAGTTCGTCCAGAAAACTGATTCACAATCCCTTCGGTCGCAATATGAAGTTGCACAGTCGGAGTGGCTCACGCCATGGCTTTGGACGGGCGCTGTCCGCACGCACGGCGCTCCGGCAATGGCGCTGGTGGGCACTCCCGGGACCGTGGCGGCGGCCATCATGGAATACAAACGCGCCGGCGTTACTCACTTCATCTTTTCCGGATGGCCCAAATTGAAGGCGATGACGCGCTTCGGGCGCGACGTGCTGCCAATTGTGCGTGAGCTCGAGCGAAAAGAGTCGCTGCATGGCTAAGCCGATATCGCCCGCGACCGCCGACACCTTTGCGCGCGACGGCTTTGCCTTCCCCATCCCGGTGCTGGCTCTGCATGAGGTCGCGATCTATCACTCTCATTGTGTCCGTCTGAATGCAAGCACGCCGGCCGCGCCGCTCACATGGCGAACGCATCTCCACCATCATTTTCGCTGGGCTTATGACCTGGCGATGCATCCAGCAGTACTGGACGCCGTGGAAGACTTGCTTGGGCAGGACATTATCATCTTGTCCACCATTATGTTTGCGAAAAGTCCCGGACCCGAATTTATATCGTGGCACCAGGATGGCCGGCACCTGGTGCGTGACGGCAGCGAACCTGCTCTTGCGTTAAGCGCATGGATCGCGCTCACGGAAAGTTCAAGCCTGAGCGGATGTCTGCGCGCCATTCCCGGATCGCACCGCACTGGCCCAGCAGCGCATCGCCACACGCATGAGAAACACAACATGCTGTTACGCGGGGAGACCCTCGACGCCGAGATTGATGAATCGCGAGCCGTAGACATGCCCTTAGAACCGGGACAGATGTCACTGCATCATGTGGACACGTTTCATTCATCCCGGCCAAACCGGGGAAGAGAAAAGCGCATTGGGTTCACCGTACGCTATGCGCATCCTTCCGTCGCTTTGAGTCAATGCTCCGCGCCCGCGGTGCTGGCCCGCGGTAAAGACAATTTTGGTAATCACGCTTTCGCTCAGGAGTTACCATCGTCAGATTTTGCCGTA
>DATCAX010000476.1:0-6395 GCA_036512375.1 Candidatus Angelobacter sp.
CGCCTAAGGTCACTCTCGTCAGGGAAGAGAAACGGCTTGAATTAAGGCATTTGGGACTCGCGGCCTGTGCGCCTTCTATCCGCCAGGGAGTCTTCGCAGGCCCGAAATCCCTAGATGCACCAGAACCCTCAAGCGGCACTCGCGTCGCAATTACCTGCCATGAAAATGGTGGATTCTCAGGGTATGGAGAAAGCAATTATCGCATCGCCGACTGGGTTGGGGGCGAACTGTCTGTCAGGAACGTTGCCGCCAAATGCATTCACTACGAACTCCCTTCCGCCAATGACATAAGCTACAGGCGCGGCCTGGGCGCCACCGCCATCGGGTAGGCTTGTACCATCAAAGGTGAACAACATTTTTCCTGTTGCGGCATCTACTGCGTGGAACTTGCCGTTGCCCTCGCCGAAAAATACCAAGTCACCTGCGACCAGCATTCCGGATTTGGCGGGCTGTGCGACCTTAATCTTCCAGACAATCCTTCCTGTTCTGGAATCCGTAGCGCCAAAAATGCCGAAATCGATTACACCAGGAATAACTTCGGCAAAGGAAGAACCTAAGAATAGCCCTCCGGCATCGGGTCCAATGTTTGCTGGAAACGTGTGGTACATGGCTGGCTCGTAGCGCGCACCGTAATAGATGAATTGGGTGCGCGGACTGAAAGCTCCAGGGATCCCTTCGCATCCACCGTCATCGCCCACCGCAATCAGCATAGGGTGCTCCTGCGGAACCGTATATTGCGGGGCCAAGATAAGGTCTTTCGGCAGTTTTGTCTTGTCAATGGTGCCGGGCAAAAAATCCAAAGGGGTAAGCGGCTCGACAGAAGATACCGGCTGGGTTGGCCATGCGTTCTGCCACACCGGACCCACTGGGACCGCTACTTCTTTGACCGGGAAGATTGGCTCGCCATTGCGGCGGTCTAAAATGTAATAGTTTCCGTTCTTGCTGCAGTGACCGAGAGCCGGAATTTTGTATCCGTCTTTCTCAACATCAAAGAGCATGGTTGGCTGCGCGCTATCATAGTCCCATAAATCATGATGCGTTTCTTGAAAATGCCAACGCGGCTTCCCAGTGTCAAGATTCAACGCTACGACCGAAGCCGAAAAGAGGTTCTCGCCCGCTCGGTTAATACCATTAATGTCAGGGCCCGCATTACCGGTGGCCACATAGACTAGGTTTAGTTGTTCATCAACAGTCGGCGTTTGCCATACCGGTGCACCTCCGTGTTTCCAGGAATCACCAGCCCAGCTTTCCGGGAGCCTAGTTTGGAAACGCCACGCTACTTCCCCGGAATCGGCCTTTAGTGCAATGACTTGTCCACGAATCTCGTATTCTCCACCAGACAGACCCACGATGATCAGTCCATGAGCGAACTGCGGGGCCATATTGATTGCTGCCCGACTGTGAAAGTCAACGACTGATGTCTTCCAAATCACGGTTCCGGTCTTGGCGTTTAAGGCCACCACTACATCATCGAGCCTCCCGAAGACGACCATCGCAGACGACCCTTGCTCGCGTTCGCTTTTGTCATCTGTAGCGGGTTCGCTGTTATTGTCGTCATCTTTACGCAAGCCGCCCGGAACAAAAACCACGCCGTGATTATTTCGTCCGCAGCACGCAAACACGCTGTCGAGCGAGGGCATCTCGCCAGGGATTTGCGTTGGCTTATAAGCCCACTTCTGTTTCCCGGTTGCTGCGTCGAGCGCGAAAACGTCATCGTGCCCGTCCGTGACGTAAAGGCGACCGTCTACTTCGACGGGTGAAACCTCCAGGTCAGCATTCGGATCAAGAACGCCCGTATGGAATACCCAAGAAACCTGCATATCGGCCGCGTTTGAAGCATTAATCTGATCCACGTCCTGAAAACGCGTGTTCGCGAGGTCGTGACCATAACGAGACCATTCAATATTCTGAGGGACCGTAGCGGCTCCAGCGGTTGCAAAATAAAGCGCCGCACCAAGACCCATGAGCGCGATTAAGGCAAAGCTGCGAGTCCCAAGCACGCCTCGGTGTGCAGCTAGTGCCCTCGAGATATCGCGAACTATCACCGCCGAATCCGTCCGTGCTTCACCGAGAATCGAGTGTTCTTCCACAAATCACCTCATTGACTACGAGATTTATTGTTTTTGATTCATTTAAATTGAGTCTCCCGTTTCGGCTGACTCACAGCGGTTTAGTACAGCAGCGACGTGTATGTTCCCGGAGGTGCCGTTTGGGTTCATCGTCTTTCTTGTATTTCAGTAATGAGGTTCCGGTGCATCTAGGGATTTCGGGCCTGCGAAGACTCCCTGGCGGATAGAAGACCCACAAACTGGAATCCCAGATGCCTTATTTCAAGCCGTTTCCCGTTCCTGACAAGAGTGACCTTAGGCGCTTCGGCGGTGCAGCGCAGACTCTTGTCCGCAGATGCACCAGAACCCTAGATAAGACGGCGGCAGCTAGTGTTCGCTGGGCACGGTCCAAATATCCAACACGCCGCTGGTGGCGTGATCGTTCGCGCTGCCTTCGGGGAGGATGATCTCCCGCTGCAGCACGATGGGGCTGTTCCAATGGCCGGGGCCACAGGGCAGCGTGGCGATGTGTTTGCCCGAAGCCGCTTCATACACGTTCAGTTCGCCCTCGCGCGCATAGACGAACAGCAGGCCGCCGGCCTCGAACGGACTGGTGCCGCCGGTGCCGTTTTTCCATTTTTCCTGGAGCTTGCCGTTTTCCAGATCCCAAGCCGCGGTGCCGCCGTTGTCGGCGGCGAACATCCAGGTTTGGCCGTCGTGTTTCCATACCGCCGGCTGGGTGAACAGATCGGTGCCGCTGGGAGTGGAAACGGTTTGCAGTTCGTGGTCCTTGTGGGGAGCGGCGCCAGCGATGGCGTTGCCGCTGAGCAGGCGGACCTTGCCATCCTTGCCGCCTTGGGCGATCAAGTCGCCGCCCAGCAGTACGGGCGAGGTCGAGCCCAGGTCGAGATCACGCGCATTCAGTTCCTCGGTATCGGCCGGGGTGTAGTTGCCCAGCATTTTCGTGGCACTGGCATCGATCTGGATGAGCGAATCGCCCCAATCGGTCGTGCCGTTCCAGTCGCCATTGCCGGTGGAGATGAAAATGTCGCCGTTGCCGGGATCGATCACAGCGCCCGCACGTCCCCAGATCGCCGATTGGGTCTGCGCGCAGGAGTCAGGCTCAAGCAACCCGATGCGGTTGCTGCACAGCGAGTTCCACACCTGCAGGAGCTTGCCGGAGTTGCCGTCGAGAATGGCGACATGGCCCTGATAGGGCGGCCGGTCGCCGATGTAGCCCGCCGTAACGGCAATCACATGGCCCCGGAAGAACTTCAGGGGCGAAGCCATCTTCTCTCGCTGTGGCAGCTTGGTGATGGAGGTGCGCCAGACAGCGTGGCCATCGCTGACGGCCAGCTTTTGGATATAGCCGTCGGGCGAGGCGGCATAGATGAATTGCCGATCGGGATCGGCCGCGGGGGTGGAGTTGGTGATCTGGCGCGTGCCCGCCAGCGCCTGGTAGCTGGGCGGCGTGTATTCCCACAAAACGCCGCCGCTACTGGCATCGAGCGCCAGCGTTTTGCCGTAGCTGGTGGTGACAAAGATGGCATTGTGGCGGCCACCGTGGACGGTGACGCCCTGCAGGTAAATGGCGCTGGCATCCACGGTGCCATCCAGCTTTATCTGCCGGCGCGCGAGTTGGGCGACGTTGGCAGCAGTGATGCCGGTGGGCTGCGAGTTGGCGCTGGTGCTTTCCACATCGCCGCCAAACATGGGCCAGTCCTGCGGAGGCAAGCCTTGGGCGGCGGCCGCGACGGTCACGCTCGCGCCAAGCAGCAGGGAAATCACACCCCGGTATCTCATACCGAAAGTATGCCACCAACCAGCGCTCTCGACTGCTGTGGGTTTCTTGGACACCATCTCAAATGGACTGGATCCACCGATCTCCGCGATGTTCAACTACACGCTGTCTAGTTTCCGAACCTCAATACTAAGCGATTATTGGAACGGCAAGAATGATGCCGCGAAAAGAGCAGCCGCTACGAAGAGCTAGATCTGCCGAATGTCGTGGCCGTTGACGTAAATACAGACACAGGGTTAAGGGGAGAGCAAAAGGTGGCCGTAGCCACGGCTTAATTGGCTTGGTAGCAGGCCGGTAGCAGCCAGATTTTGGCTTTGCGTTTTCATCGTGTTACGAACGGCAAACTGTGCGGGAGACAAGTTATGGCGACTGTGAGCAGGCGACGCCGTAAGTGGGTGGCCGACTATCGTGACGGTACCGGCAGGCGGCATTGGGAGACCTACGAGACTCGCCGGGCCGCAGAGGATGCACTCGCGCAGCATGTCACAGCGCTCCGTGAGGGGCGCTATGTCCCACCGAATAACAGGCGCACGGCAAGAGGCCTTCGAGAGTTGGTGGTCTCTATGCGTTGCAGGAGACGATAATCGCGGCGGCCTGCCTTTGCGCCTCGCGACGAGGGCTATCTATCGGCTGACGTGGCAAGTACACGTTGAACCCGTGTGCGCCGCACGCAGGCTAGCGACAATCAGAACGGAGGAAGTCGCGCAGTGGCGTCAACACATGCTCTCGGGCGGCGTTGGACCGCGCACCGTTCACAACTCGCTTTTGATGTTAAGCTTTCTGTGCAAGCACGCGCGCCGTTTTAATTGGATACCTGCCAATCCGTGCGCAGAGGTGCGCAAGCCCAAATTCTGATCTCCGGTGCGTACAGCCCTGCCCCGCTCTAAAATTCGTATCAACGAATACGACATCGCTCATGCGCTACCGCCCTGTCGTTCATTCTCGCGCGGGCTTCGGGCACGCTGGCCAAGTGCAAAGGGGTAGTCAGATTTCTTTACATGTCCTCACAACGTGTATAGTAAAGACCACTTTCGTATACATATCAAGTAACGCAGGCACGCCGACGAGTGACGACCTTGCCCGCCCTTCACAGGCTCAAGCCCACCCGCTTTGAGACCCCCGCCATCCTGAAGAAGCTTGCTGCGGCAAGCCGCAGCCTGGCTGAACTGAAGGGAGTCGCCGCCACGATTCCCAACCAGGGCATCTTGACCAGCACTCTGGGACTGCAGGAGGCGAAGGACAGCTCCGCCATCGAAAATATCATCACATCCCACGACGAGCTTTATCGCGAGGACGATCCGACTCCGGGGCAGGTTGGCGCGACCGCCAAGGAAGTGCTGCGCTATCGCCAGGCGCTTAACTTGGGCTTCGACCAGGTGCGTTCCACCGGGCTCCTAACGCTGAATACCGTTATCGACATTCAACGCGAGCTCGAAGCCAATCGCGCAGGTCTTCGCAAGCTCCCGGGTACCGTATTGAAGGACAGCGCAGGCAGAACTGTTTATACACCGCCGCAAGATGCCAATGAGGTCAAACGCCTGATAGGCGAGCTGGAGAAATTCTGGCACGACGATCCGCATTTCGATGTTGATCCACTGATACGCATGGCGTTGATCCACCATCAGTTCGAGAGTATTCACCCGTTCTACGACGGCAATGGCCGCACGGGGCGCATCCTCAGTGTGCTGTACCTTGTCAAAGAACGACTACTGGATATTCCGGTCCTGTATCTCAGCCGGCACATAGTGCGGACTAAAGCGGACTATTACCGACTGCTGCAAAGCGTGCGCGAGCGGGACACCTGGGAAGAGTGGGTAATGTACATATTGACCGCGGTGGAACTTACTTCGGCTGAGACGATGTCCACTATCCAGTCCATCCGGAAGCTATTGATGAGTACAAAGCAAAAGATTCGCGCCGACTACAAATTCTACAGTCAGGACCTTCTCAACAATCTTTTCAGTCACCCCTACACCAAGATCGAATTCGTTCAGCGTGACTTGGACGTCTCGCGCCTGACTGCCACGAAGTACCTGGATGCGTTGGTTAGCGGCGGGATTCTGCAAAAGCGCAAGATGGGCAGGAGTAACTATTACATCAACGCGCCGCTCTTCAAGGTTCTAATTGGCGCCGAACGCGGCGGACCTCGTACTGATATCGTGTCTGGTAGCAAATGATTAAATGATTTCGAGATCATCAGTATCATCAGTTGTTTCGGTCTCCACGTCCTTGAGAGCGGAGCCGCTCGTCCCCGTCAATTGCCAGCTGCCGAGCGGTTGTGGCGCAACCGACACACTCGGTCGGTGCACCCGCCGCCTCTGACACCACCGTCGCCACTTTGACCCGACGCTCATCGCGATCGTTGCCGGAATCCCGGTCGAGGCTTATCTCCTTGAGCCACCAGTCCGGAGCGATAATCTGATCGCCAATCCGGAACTCGTGGGCGTGGGTGTCCTGCCAGCCCATCACCCACTGAACGTAATGATGCAGCGTGGACATTGGCCAGGACGTGGGCACGACAATGCGCCGCCAGATCGGAGGCTCGA
>DATCAX010000477.1:0-5877 GCA_036512375.1 Candidatus Angelobacter sp.
GCGTCCGCCATAAGAATGGCCGCCGAGAAAGATGCGTCCAGACGTTTTCGACCTCAACATTTCCACGGCACGACGCAGACCTTCGCGGTCGCGCGCGGCTAAGGCTGGAAAAGGCGGTCCATGAGGGCGCAATTGACGAAAAGGAAGATCACAACGCAGGACCGCGCACCCAGCGTCCGCGAAAGCGCCCGCGAGAGCGATCAGCAATTTGCTCTGGCAATTTGCTCCTGCACCGTGCGTCAGCACAAGCGCATCGCCATTCGGTTGTGACGATTCGTGGAGGAAACCGCGGACCGCGGGTTCCGCGGAAATGTCAGAGAACTCATGCACAGCGCTCACCGAATCACTTCCGCATTTGTAAATCGAAGCTGCTCCACTTCTTCATGCATCTGTAGCGACGCCTGCTTGCGATCACTAAAGCGAAAGCTATTGGGAGAAAAGTTCACCACTGCGGTAACGGAATGCTTGCCCAGCAGGTTGACGAGATGAGGAAACAGCCTCATGGAGCCCCAGTAACATGCGTCAGTCCCGGCAACACCGTCAGGTATGGCGTATGCGATGCTTGCGGCCGAAACCGGCGCCTGCAAGTCAACAGCTGGTTGAAAAAGTGCGGAATGAAAGGGCAGCACATGGGAACCGTCTGAACTGGTGCCTTCAGGAAACAGGAACAGGCGCAGCCCAGCGGCGAGTGCGGTTTGTATTTCCGGTTGGATCGTGTGGGTCTCGCTGCGTCGGGAGCGGTCAACGTAAATCGTGCCAGCGAGAGTAGCAATCCATCCTACGCCAGGCCACGCCCGTACTTCTCGCTTAGAAACAAACGCGCACGGCGCTATGGCACTGTAGACCATGATATCCAGGTAGCTGAGGTGGTTGCTGGCGATCAATCCCGGACGTGCGGGCGAACCCGTGACTTCAATGCGGACGCCCATGCGGAGCAGTGTTCGCCGCGACCAGCGGTGGAGCACTTCAATCCGTGTTTGTTCTGACAGCTTGCCGCCTAATCGACGCACCAAGTATTCCGCCAGGCAGCAAACGATTCCCCAGAGCAAGCCGCTGCCACGCACCATCACGCGCGCAATTCGCTTCGGAAGTGAGGCGGAGACAGTTTCCATCGACAAGAAAAAACTGGCTTGCTGGCAATCCATATTCAAGTCTATTCCCGCAAGAAAGTCCACGCAGGGGCGTTCTAATTAGGGTCCTGAGCCAGCGTGCAGGGCTTACTCACCGGGGAGACAATGACTGCTCAACTGGATAGAATAAGGGCAAACAGCTAGACTGATTTGCGGTTTGCCAGCGTCACAAAAGACATCGTAGCGCGTGCGTCAGATAGCGTTCCTATTTTTCTGAAGAATGAGGAAGCACCGAATGAAAGCACTCTTCGCTATAACTTTATTATTCATCGTGGTCCTTTTTAGTGGCTGTCTGGGATCAAGCAGCAGCTCGACCGCGCCGACTTTTGCCTTCGTTTATATGGTCGGCACCGGCGACAATGGAATCCGGGCCTTGGCCGAGAAAACCACAGGCGATTTGCAATTGCTTCCAGTTGCGTCATTCCCCACAACGCCACGCCCGGTTGCCATCGCACTGCATCCTTCCAGGAATTTTCTTTACGTACCGAACCTGACTTCCAATACGGTCTCAGGTTTCAGCATTGACCATGTTGCCGGCGTGCTTACGCCCATCGGCGCCGCGCTGCCACCTACTCCGGCATGCGTAAGTCCGGCTGTATGCTCCAATCCCATAGGAGTGGGCATTAATTCCAGCGGCCAGTTTTTGTTCATGCTTAACCAGGGGGCAACATCTCCAGCGGCTCCTGCTTCAATTTCAGTTTTCAATATCGACACCGTTCGAGGTCTGCTGACTCCAGTCTCGGGGTCCCCATTTGCTTTTGCATCGCTCGTGGCTCCGAACCCGCAATTTCTGGCAGTCTCGCCTACGGCCGGTTTTCTATACGTCTCCAACGGCGTGTCGGGCAACGTCTCCGCTTTTTCGATTGGAACCAATGGCGTTCTTACTGAACTTGCGGGTTCTCCGTTTTCTCTTGGTGCCGGCGCGACCGCTGCGGGCCTTGCCATTGATCCCAAAGGACAATTTCTGTATGCCGCGGATTCTGCCAACAATAAAATTGCCAGCTTCAGCATCAGCGGTGGTGGCACTCTTAGCGCCGTGGGGGCGCCGGTTGCGGCAGGCACCACGCCGGTCGCCGTCGCCGTGGACTCCACGTCTTCCTTCGTTTATTCCGCAAACAAGGGGTCGAATGATGTTTCCGCTTTCAAAGCTACTTCCGGTGTGTTGACTCAGATCGCCGGCTCACCTTTTGCCGTGGAACCTACCGGTTCAACTGGAACGCCTCAACCATCGTTTCTGACTGTGGATGTGTCGAACACATTTCTCTACGTCGCCAATTTCGGATCTTCCAGCATCTCGGCATTTGGTATCAAGAGTTCGGACGGCACATTGGGCCTGATAACAAATTCTCCTTTTGTCCAGAGTATTGCGCCACTCTGGATCGTTACAACACAGTAAACATCGATAGAGATTAAGACTGGGCTGATCGCCTGTCAGAAAAATACCGGTAGGGAACGCGAAGGATGCTCAGGCGGCCAGTTTTTTGCTTTGACGCGGACGGCCGGCAAGACGGCGCATTTTTTTGTCAAGATGCCGGACTTTTTTGTCCGCATAGTCGGCGAGACGGAACAAGGAAATTCCGGCACAGAGTATACCTAGCCAGCCAATCCCAAGAATGATCCACAATAGCATCAGCTATATAGATTCAATCCAGTGCTGACGGGTTGGTTTTAGTGGCTGACAGCTTTGTGGACTTCGCCTCCTTTCATTACGAAATCGACCTTCTGCAATAGCGTGATGTCCGCCAGCGGATCGCCCTTCACAGCTACCAGGTCGGCATACTTTCCCACCGCAATGCTGCCGACATCATTTTGCATTCCCAGCAGTTCCGCGGCGCTGCTGGTAGCAGCGCGAACAGCTTGAAGAGGGGTCATGCCGTACTTAACCATGAAGGGGAATTCAACCGCGGGATTGATGCCCCAGTCAAAGCCTCCTACATCCGTGCCGAAGGCAATCTTCACGCCTGCGCTCAGGGCGCGGCGGAAAGTATCTTCATGAATCTTGATCATCTCCAGCCAGACTTTGGCGCCCGCAGCCGCACGTCCCTGGGCTACATACTCGCCCACATAAATCGTGGGAACATAAAAAATTCCTTTCTGGGCCATGGTCTTCAAGTCGGCTTCAGCAATGTAATTTCCATGCTCGATTGAATCCACCCCAGCCTCTACGGAATTGTGCACGCCATTCAGCGCCATCGCGTGTGATGCCACCTTGTGATGCTGGCGATGGGTTTCGTCCACGATCGCTCGCAGTTCGTCCAGGGTAAACGTCGGGATGTCATCAAGCACTCCGTCCGGGCGGACAAAATAACTGCGGTCGGAATAAACCTTGATCCAGTCAGCCCCAAAGCTGATCTGCTCGCGCACTGCCTTGCGGCCTTCGTCCGGGCCATCCACCACCTGCACGCCGTGCGGCACCGCCACATCGGGCGAATAGCCTGACAGCGGATAAGCGCCTGTCACATCCATGGCGCGTGTTGCCACCTTCATGCGCGGCCCCGGAATTATTCCGTTGTTGATAGCCTTCTTGAGATCCACATCGGCGTAACCGGCGCCTTCCGTCTCCACATCGCGAATTGTGGTGAAGCCATAGTCCAGCGCCCGGCGCACAGACCGCGTTCCAAGGATTGCCCGGTACGCATTCGATTGCTTCAGCAGCTGCTCGTCGTAGTCGGCGGCTGTGATATCGCCTTGCAGAAGCGCGTGTGTGTGCGTATCAATCAGGCCCGGCAGGCAGGTATGGTCAGAGAGGTCAATTACCTGGCCGCCTGCGGGAGCCTGCGCATTTTCCTGCACTTCCCGAATGCGTTCGCCCTGGATGGTGATGAGCACATTGCGCTGCACCTTACCGCTTTCCGGCTGTACCAGCGTGCCGCAACGGACATATCGGTTTACGATCGCGATCTTCTGGTTCTGTTCCTGCCCAACGGCAAGTGAAACTAGGATCAAGCTTGCAGCAAATACCATAAGTTTCTTCATCAAAACGCACCTCTCATCAACTGACCTCGGGGAAGCTGGCAATCCTAACAGGTTGAACAGGAGACACCCAAACCCGCATGGAGTCCGCAGCCTCCTATGTCATGTCGCACCATCCGCCCCGGCGGTGGGTTCCAGGTTTCCGATCTTCCGATGACGCGATGTTGGCGCTCTCCGAACTGCCGAGGTGAACAGCCGCGAACAGCCGGGGGAGCCCCCTCCCCCTATGTCGACCCAATTCGACCCAAGGTGACCCAACACGACCCAAGGTTTTGGGTTTTCTGGCTAAAGGCTAAGAGCTAACGGCTTGTTTTTCAAAGATCTTCCCGCTCACACCGACAGGCGCTGCTGGACTATAGAGCTTTCCTCTAAGCGAATCAAACACGAATCAGTACAGTATTGACAAAGCGCGTCTGCGGAACCATATATTTTCGCGCAACCCACTACAACGAAGCTTTTTTGTTGCTGTTTACCAACTAGCCACTTGTTATCCTTGTTTGCTTCATTTATAAGAATCGGCCACACCCCTAATGAAGTCTTTCTGATTATCCGCACAACCTAGCTGCAAAAAATCTGCGTCAAGGTGAGTTCATGAAATTAGCCAAGCTGCTACAGCTCTTTGCCATCATCTTTGTGTTCAGCAACCTGCTTCTGGCCCAGGCAGCGCCTAACCTGGAGAACGGTTGGAAACCTTTTGGCTCCTATGACGGCACGCATCTGGACACCGTAAACCTGATGAATGGCAACTTGATGCTGCATGCTCCCCTGATTCCAGATCTGCCACAGCGTGGTGCTCTCAGCCTCACGAACACCCTTTATGTGACCTCCAAGGACTGGCAGGTGGCCTGCGTACCTAATTCGGCATCGCCGTCCGGGCAGGTTTGTTATTGGCAAAAAGGGGGAACTGGAGTAAACATTCAACGCTCGCCAGCCCTCGGCCTACACCGTACAGTAGTCAAGAATGGCAGCGGCACAGGAACGGTCACTTTTAGCGCTTATGGCTATACCCTCGTTAGCGCAGATGGAGCTACCCACCAGCTCAGCCCCGTGTCCGGCACTGAAGATCCAACCGGAGAGGCGGACTACCAAGCAAGACGGCAGCATCAGCAGCGTCAGCTACGATCAGGCGGCGCCGGGCGTTCAGGGTCTTTGCACAACTTCTGTCGATGAAGCGGGGAAGTTGCGCCGTGCCTGCTCAGACGCCCTTGCACGTTTGGTAGAAGTGGATGAGCCCAACCAGGGTGCGCAAGCCACGTTTGCCCAGGCCAGTGTGACCATCGGCGGTAATGAGCAGGCCAACCCCCTGCCGGCGGCAGCGGGCAGTGGTTACGTGGATATCGGCGGCAGCGAAGGGACCAATCAGGTCTGCACCGACCCCGAACCGCCTATGGTGCCGGTTTGCCACACCGTGCCAGATAGCGGTCAGCTTTCAATCCAGGTGGGAACATACCCAGCTAAGAGCGTCACTTACGGCAGCGGCAGCACGGCGGCGTCGGTTGCCAGCGCTCTGGCTCTAGCGTTTCACAATGACGCGTCCGCGCCTGCTGATGGCGGTTGTATCCCCGACCATCGCCACCCGCATATTGTTCACTGCGCGGGGAACAGGTATTGCTACCAACTACGCTCTCTCAGTTGGGCCGGGTTCGGACTTTTATGCCACCGCTTCGGGTGCAGCAATGACGGGCGGCCGCGATTCCAGCAGCAGCCCGGATACGGGCAGCGTCACCATCACGTTGAACGGCACTCCTTATCAGACGACTTACGGTGGAAGCGA
>DATCAX010000478.1:0-3568 GCA_036512375.1 Candidatus Angelobacter sp.
CATCGATCGCGAATACGTCTTGAACGTGGGCATCTACAAACCGCGCAAGAACCACGCTGGGTTGTTGCAGGCTTTTCGCACAATGATTCAAAGCGGTTGCCATGCAAAACTGGTGATTGCCGGGCCCATGGCCGCGGGCGCACCTGTTCTGCGCCGCCTTGCCCGCGAATTAGGAATTGAAGAACAAGTTATCTTCACCGGGTTTGTAAATGATGCCGATCTACGCGCCCTCTATTCCGGCGCTCTCGTGTACGCCTGCCCGTCGCTCTATGAAGGATTTGGTTTCACCGTGTTGGAAGCCATGGCTTGCGGAGCGCCGGTGGTCTGTTCTTCCGCCACCTCTCTGCCAGAAGTTGCGGGTAAAGCAGCGCTGTACTCTGACCCTCTCATTCCAGAAGAAATGGCGAGGCAGCTTCTCCGCGCATTTTCTGACGGCGCTTTGCGAACCTTCCTCATCGAGCAAGGCCGCCGGAACCTGTTCCGCTTCAACTGGGAAGAAACCGCTCGGCAGACGCTGGGGGTATATCATCAGGCGTTGCAACTGCCGCAGCCTAAAGCGGCGTACGCATGAACTCAGGGGGCGACAACGAAATCCTCAAGGTCGCATTGGATGCGTCTGCGCTTAATCCCCGTTATGACCATCATGGAATCCAGGTTTACACGCGTAACCTGCTGGACGCCCTTCGCCGCATCGCGCAGCCCCATGCCATGGAGATCAGGCCATTCCTTCCTTCAACCGAAGATTTTATCGGCCTGAACTTTACAGAAGTGCCCGGCTTCCGCCCGCGCAATCCAGCCTTGATGCGATTCGATCGCCTGTGGCGTTACGGTGGCGCAACCGCAACTGCATTTCTTGACGGTGCAGACATCATGCTGAATCCCAACGGTGCTTCGCTGCCCATCAGCAGTCTGCTTCCGACCGTAACCACGATCCACGATCTCACTCCGATGGTGATGCCTTGTTTTCCCAGGCGCATCGCCTTACTGCTCAGGTTCCTGCTGTCGCGTTCCGCGAAATCGTCAGCGGCGATCATTACCGTCTCAGAAAATTCTCGTCGGGACATTGTGCGCATTTGCGGCGTGTCGCCGTCGAAAGTCCATGTGGTCTATGAAGGCTACGATCGCGCGCTGTTCAACTGCGCTCCACCGGAACCTGCTTTGCTCCAGCAATTGCGCGTCCGTTTAGGGATCAACAAACCATATATCCTCCATCACGGCGCTATTCAACCGAGAAAAAATCTCCCTCGCCTCATCGAAGCTTATCGCAGCGTGCTCGCCCGAAATCAACAACTAGAGTTGGACCTTGTTCTGGCGGGCCCGCTCGCCTGGCAACCTGAGGAAACCGTAGCAGCTGCGCAGGCCGAAAAGACCGCTCGGGGTGAAGTGATTCTGACTGGCGCGATGAGCGATCACGATTTGTCTCTGCTGTTGCGGGGCGCGACGCTGGAAGTGATTCCTTCCCTCTACGAAGGCTTTTGTCTTCCTATGGTCGAGGCGATGGCCTGCGGCATTCCGACAATCGTCGCCTATAGCTCCTGCCTACGGGAGATATCCGGCGGCGTTCTGCGTTATTTTGATCCCTACTCCGTCGAAGACATGGCTGCCTCCATGGAAGCGTTGTTGCTGTCTCCTGACCTGCAAGCCGAACTCACCGGCCGTGGCCGCGAACGTGCACAGAAATTCAGCTGGGACCTCTGCGCGGAAGAAACGCTGGGCATACTGGAACAAGTTGCGCGCAGACGCGAAGTACATTTCCGCGCCGCGGGAGTTGCTCTGTGAGAATCGCCATAGATTCATGGACGCTGGCCAGCCGCTTTCGCTGCCAGGGAACTTATGTCTACACGCAGAACCTGCTGCGCGAGTTCAAGAAAATTGCCCGTCAGAATTCCAGTTTGCGCTTCTCACTCTTTGCTTCCGACAGAAACGGTAACGACGCTGTGAAGGTGGCGCCGGATGAAAACTTCGAGCTGCGGTCTTCAACATTGTTGGACCACGATCGCCTGTGGAGGTTCGGCGGCGCCGGCCTTTCCGCATCTCGATCTCGCGCCGACGTGATGTTTATTCCAACGGCAGCTATCCTGCCTATGGGGCCTGTCCCTGCGGTTTGTACTATCCATGACGTCACGCCCATCACCATGCCCTCGCATTCAACCAAGGTAAGCGCAATGCAGCGCGTCCTGCTCAAGGGTTGTGCCCGGTTTTCCCGCACCATCATCACCTCTTCTGAGTGCTCCAAAAGAGATATCGTCGCTCTGCTTGGTGTGCCGGACCGAAAAGTTGTAGTGATTCATGACGGTTGCGACCAGATTCTCTTCAATGCCGATCCACCAGACCTGACAGCTCTTGCCATTTTGCACGCGCGACTGGGAATCGAAAGGCCTTATGTACTTCATCACGGAACAATTCAGCCTCGCAAGAACCTCAAGCGGCTGATCGATGCTTTCCGCTTGATGCGCTCGAACGATGCCAATTTGGATTGCGATCTGGTGCTGGTGGGCCAACTGGGATGGGCGTCCGACGAGATCGTGAACGCAGCCGCAAAAAGTTGCGGCAGAGGCAAAGTAATCTTGGCCGGCGTGCTGGGTGATTCTGACTTGGCGCTGCTGATCAAGGGCGCCAGTCTGGCTGTGGTGCCTTCATTGTATGAAGGCTTTTCACTGCCCATGGTTGAAGCCATGGCATGCGGGGTGCCGACCGTCGCGTCGGCCACTTCATGTCTACCGGAAATATCCGGGAATGTTCTCGCTTACTTCGATCCGCTGTCTATTGAAGACATGGCTGCTTGCTTGCATACTGTGCTGCGCGATTCTGATTTGAGCCGTCGGCTGCGACAAAAAGGAATTGACCGCGCGCGCGTGTTCACCTGGGAGCGTTGCGCACGTGAAACACTTGATGCCCTGTTAAAGGCGGGTCAGGCCGACCGTCATTAAAGCCCGATGGAATATCCAGTTACATCACGAGCGATTCTTCTTGAGCCATCCACGCTACGCGAGGAACTTCTAATCGTCGGTGTCGCATTGGCTTTAGTCGTCGCCGCACTCTTAAGTCCCCTCGCTCTGCCGCTGGCCGTCGCCGGGGTAGTGTTCATTCTCGCCGCAGTACGATTCAAGCCCTTACTGCCGTTTGTGGTCTTTTTCCTGCCCGTCACTCCTTTTCTCAAGTGGGATTTTCCGATACGCGATTTAAGTACTCTGGTACGGTTCAGCTTCTTCGCCGGCGTTGTAGTCTATCGCCTGACCCATCGTAAAGAGCTGCGCAATTGGCTCTGGTCTGGCTGCTTGACGCGTGCGATTCTTGTTTATTTGCTCGTCGCCATTGCATCCGCGGTATTCCTAAACCCACTCACACTCGATGCACAGCGTGAATTGATGCGTCTGGCATCGTACGTGTGTTTTTATTACGTCATTACCGGCTGGAACCAGACAGACAACGACACTCGGACATTGCTGAAAGTATTGATGACCTCAACCATCGCGGTTTCGATTTTCGGTCTTTGGCAGGCTCTTACCGGCGGATATACGTCTCTCTACGACATGCTCTATCCGGTTCAAGAAGAGATTTCGCAGAT
>DATCAX010000479.1:0-2376 GCA_036512375.1 Candidatus Angelobacter sp.
CATAAAACTTGCGCATGCAGGCTTCAATCGTTTCCGAAGTCATTGTGGAATTCAGGCGGACATAAATCGTCGATAAAATCCCCCGCGGAATAGGCAGCAGATGCGGCGTGAAGATCAATTGCTCCGGCAATATGCCAAGCTGCTCCAGAATCTCGCCGGTATGGCGATGATTGAAGACCGAGTAAGCCGACAGATTTTCTGCCACTTCTACAAAATGTGTTTTCTGCGTAGGCTGTTTGCCCGCGCCGGAAACGCCAGACTTGGAATCGCAAATGACTCCGTGATTCAGGTCAACCAGTCCCGCACGGACCAGCGGCGCCAGCGCCAGAATGATCGATGTGGCATAGCAGCCGGCATTGGCTACCAGCGCAGCGTCTTTCAGCTCGTTGCGGTGCAGCTCCGGGATTCCATACACCGCCTGCGCCATGAGCTTATCGGCCAGGGCTGGATCTTCGTCCTTGAAATCGTAGATCGTGCGATATTCCGGCGTCTCCAGTCGCCATGCGCCGCTTAGATCGATAACGTGGACGCCCTGGGCCACCGCTTCCGGCACCCACTCCCGCGAAACCTCATGTGGAGTAGCCAGGAAAAGCACGTTGACACCTTTCGCGTGCACAGTTTCCCAGCGGAACGGCTCCAGCGGATACCCGCCATTGCCGCTGACGTGTGGATATAGCTCATCGAGCTTCGCCGTTGTGCCAGCCTCGCCATTGCGGGTGAAGAGCACGGGCTTTTTAGCGTGGGGATGGCGGGCGAGAAGGCGCGCCAATTCAAAACCGGCGTAACCGGTTGCTCCAACAACCGCGGGCTGGATTGTTTGCGGCATCAGGCGCGCATGTCCTCAAGGCGCGTCTGTAACTTCTTGGCACTTTTATTATCGGGAGTAATGATGAGCACGGTGTCATCGCCGGCCACGGTACCCACAACTTCATCCCAGCCTTCAGAATCCACACCCAGGGCGACCGGCTGAGCAGCTCCGGAAACAGTCTTGATCACCAGCAGGTTCTGCGCCCGCCGCACTTCCACCACGAACTCCCGCACCACACGGGAAACCGCGGGTGTGGGATCAGGGCCTGTATCACCATTGGGCAGCGTATAGCCTTCCGTGGTCCGCACCAGACGCAGCTCATTGATGTCGCGCGAAAGCGTGGCCTGCGTCACAGGGAATCCTCTGCGCGCAAGCACCTTCACCAGTTCCTGCTGGTTGGGCAGCGGGCCCTGGTGAACGAGTTCGATGATCGATTGCTGCCTGGCCAATTTCGTCATACCGAATAATTATGCAGTGATGTGTATAATTATGCATTCCACGGCGTGAAGGTGTCAACACAAAAAATTGGTTCGGCACAATCCGCAAGCATGAATAAAAAGAGGAATGGGTGAGCGGGAACGTCCACACAAACTCAATTGAGAACTACTGGTCACTGTTCAAGCGCGGTCCAATAGGGTCATTCCATCAGGTGAGCGTAAAGCACCTTGAGCGTTACATGGCAGAGTTTGATTATCGCTTCAATAACCGCAAGGATGTGGACATCTTCATAAAGACGATTGCGCGGATGTGCAACGTCATACCGATGCAGTACAGCCAGCTTACAGAGCCTTTTAAAGCTTGAGATGGCTTCCAAAAGTCTTACCGTGAGACTATTTTTGCGGAGTGTCCCGCCCTATAATCTGCTTGGGACTCCGCTTCCTTCGGAGTCTTTACTTTTTTCTCCGGCATCGGCTTGGCCTTGAGAAGCCGCCCCAAGAGATTATCGAATTTCTGCATTTCAACTTTCACGCGGAGCCACCTTATCGAATTGGCCTTCATCTGTCTTCATGGTTTTATGTGGTATCCTATTTGCCTACAAAGTCTTACTCTTCGTAACTTGCTTGTTTTTAACAACATAAAACCTGTTGACAGTTTTTCTCGTTTAGATATAAACTAATAATCGATGAGTTGTGTGCCGCGTGTTCCGCGCGATTCGCTCCCACAAAGGGCGAAAAGGCCCACTCAAAATCGGACAGGGAACTAAGCCGAAGCCAAGAGGGTGACGGTAACAATGTCGCTACCGCTCTCAGAAGAAAAGGTCATTGCAAACTTTTTCTGCCTTCTTAGGTCATCTCGCGACAAACGCTTACAACGAAAAGGGAGCAGCTCCAAAGTATAGATTGGTGGTAAACAAGGGAAGCAAGGAAACTTGCTTCCCTCTCACCGCCATTTATTTTTGCGAGTTTTCCTTTTTGCGAGGGATGACCAATGAATCAGCTCCAAGATATTTCCAGCAAAATTGTCCAACTTATTGATGAAAAACCTGACAAGACTATGTTGGGTGTGCATCTCGGGTACATGCTGAGACGATCCTTTCCAGCCTTCTCTCCAATTCTCTACCAGTGCCG
>DATCAX010000480.1:0-2412 GCA_036512375.1 Candidatus Angelobacter sp.
TCGTCCAACATTGCTTAGTGCCAGTTGCAGGTAATATCCCAGTATTGACGCCTGCTTCTGCTCCAGCTTTCCGTCCACCAGCGCCTGTGCTCCCTTGGCGATCGCCGCTTGTATCGCGTTTGCGTCGCTCAGCCCCGGCAGGCTGATCTTTTCCGGCCTGGCCTCTTCAATCATCAGGTGCATGTGGCACAGCTTCTTCCCGCGCACGCGGGGCGCCCGGCACATCGCGCCATTCGCTTTTTCAAACCGGCATCGCGGAGCATTGTTCGCCCGCTCAATAGTGTTCTTCATCCGGTTAAAAATCTTTTGGTTCATCTCGTCAAACGCCAGCGCTTTCGCCTGCAATCGTGGGTCTTGCTCCAGGCATTCCTTGTACTCGGCAAAGCACTCGCCCAGTTTCTTCAGCAACTGCCCTGCCTGGGTCGTACCCCATGTCTGCCTCTCCCGTTCCTGCTGTTCCTTCAACCGGCGCTCATCCCGTTGTTGCATCAGCTCCAAACGGTTGTTGTGGTCATTTAATTTCAACCACAAAGCAGCTTCTTCCGCGGTGAAGCCGCGCATGTCTTCTCCCTCCCGGAATCCAAAGTCATCCCGCACTCCGCCATACAGCGGTTGAATGCTCTTCATAGCTCTCTCCTTGCCAACACATTCTTGAAATTACTCATTTACCAAATTACCCATTGCCAAATTCGCATGGCCCTCTGCCTGCGTCCTTCAGCCAGACCCCCACCGGGCATAGCCGTTTTGTTGATAACAAACATCAAACCCCAATTCGACCGCCCGATGACCGCTCGGTCGATGCCCTTTTCTTGCCTCTTTTCGGCCCCGAATCATGTTGTTTCTCTCTTCTCTTTGTCGGTTCCAGTTTTGCTATTAGTAGCTGCCGGTTTGCCATATTCCCTGCCACGAACATATGGCGAATCATGCCAGAGCATAACGCAACGATTAGCGAATGCAAAGCGAATTTTATATTACTTCGACTTGCCCTTTAGGATGAGGACTGCGAGCCTGTGTGAGACCACGAAGCACCTAATCCCCGCTTTCTGCATCTATCTGAATGACACCAGCCTCAACTCCGGTTTTGGCTCGGATGTTGTTTTTTTGGCCCCAGGAGTTCATCGGTGACCCATCGAGCTGTACATTTCCCCGCAGTGCTGGTGTTTTTATCCATGGCAATCTGCGGATTTGCACAAAGCCTTCCCGACGTTGCCACCGTTAAAGAGCTGCCATCCAACACACCGCCCACGCCCAAATACCAGAGACTCAGCCCGATTTCGATTCGTCCGCAATCTAACGTCGTTCACAACGCTGCCTCTTCCACCATAAGCGAGGGCACGTTCGGCGTACAGTTCAGCCGCGCAAACGTCATTACAGTTCCGAATTATGAGGTGTCATTCATCAGTCGCGGCAAAACCTGGCACCTCACCATGGTCGGCGCCACACCCGAGAGCGGAGTTTCCACCAGTATTCCCGCTCACATCGTCGCCGTCTCACTCAAGCTACAGAATGCGGACATGGTTACCTTTACTACTGTTTCCGTCGCGCCCTTCGCAACGCCGACTCTCAATTCGCCCAACTTTCAGGTGTCGAATTACTCCAGCGGCGCAGCTATTCAGTTTGGCGACGCAATACAGCGCGCCGAGTTCTTCCACAAAATGAAGGCAGGATGGCACACGAACTTGCGCCCGGCCACCATCGTTCACAGCCTCACCATCACGGTGCCACGGTTCACCACCGTAAACGTAAATGGCTTCAACACTCAGGTGCAGACATATTTCACCAGCAAAGCCAGTGACGGACGCACTGCGGTATTTCTGTTGGACCAGTTTTTTAACCAGGAGATTTTCAACGTGGTGGCGAATGAAATCAATGCCGGTCGCTACACCACAAATGCGCTGAACGTGGCGCTGTTGCCAAACACGTTCCTTTTTTCTCTGGATTCATTCGGCGGTGTGGGAAGCTGCTGCGTTTTAGGCTTCCATACCTTCTTTACCGACACCGGAGCGCCCAAAGAATCGCGCTGGTTATTTGCCTTCGCGAGTTGGATTTCTCCCGGTGTTTTCAGCGGATTTCAGGATGTGACCGCGCTCAGCCATGAAATTTCTGAGGCGCTCAATGATCCGTTCGTCGACAATCTGGTCCCTGCGTGGCAGTTTCCCAATGAAACCGGTACCTGCCAGGACAATCTTGAGACCGGCGATCCTGTGGAAGTGCTTTCCAACCCGATGTTCCCTGTGCATGTTTCCGGTACTACGTACCATCCCCAGACGGAAGCGCTGCTGCAGTGGTTCGAACAGAAATCAACCTCCACGGCCATCAATAACGCGTTCAGCTATCCAAACACTAAAACGCTTACTCGGGGCGCAACAGCGTATGGACCGCTGAGCTGTCCATAAAGTGCCGCACGCCTGT
>DATCAX010000481.1:0-6597 GCA_036512375.1 Candidatus Angelobacter sp.
AGCTAGTTTGGACGTGATTTCATCATCCGCGTTTGTGACGTGTCCGAAGCGGTTACGAGCAGCGACGGGAAATTTCGCGGCGTCGTCAAGCCGCGGATCAAAGAAGTTGCCTTTGCCGTGCATTTCCAGATTGGCGACGAATGCGTTCCAGTACGTCACCGAGCCCCAGCCAGTGAAGGTATGCAGGTTCACGCCGGAAAGCCCAAACGCCGGAGGAATGAGTGTCGCGGCAGATTTACCATCGGGACGGAAGGCTTTTCCATCCATGAACAGCTCGGCATCAAACTTGCCCGGTCCCCAACTGCTGAGAACAGTCTTCACTGTCGCCACGTCCACGCCCAGTACATCGGCAACTGGCTGGAGGTTGGGCGAGAGGCCGACAATCGCGCCGACGTTCAAATCGCGGTTGGCCCAGCCGTCCAGGCGATGGCCAATGCCTGGGGCAAATGCGTTGTCCACGGTGGAGTGGCAGAGCGCGCACTGTATGCCCATGGACTTTAGCGTGCCGTCAGGATTGAAAAATCCCGTGACGCCAATGACCGCGTTCAATTTCATCAGAGCCAGAGTTACTGACGGATCGTTCAAGTCGACTTTTCCGGCCTGGATTTGCTGGACCAAAGACGCTGGCAGCGCATCCTGGTCTACTTTCAATCCGACGGCCAGCGCCGTAGCCGGCGATACACCCGGCCCCACACCGCCATTTTTCGCTCCTTCAATGGCCTTGTGCAACTGGAGCGCACCACCCCAGAAATCCTGGTCGCCAAACGTATCGTTGCGGAAAATATTGCGGCCTTGCTCCACCAGCGCTTTGCTATTGCGATCCGTTGATGCAGCGGGGCTGGGAGATTTATTAGACTTTTGTTCAGAATAAAGGGAGAGAGCGCCTATGACTGCGATTGCAATCATCAGGGGAAATCGGATTTGTCTCACGGAAATTGCCTCGCTTGTCGGATGCCTTCGAGAGAGCTCACAGAATTGTGAGCTCATAGACACAGAGCAACGAGATGAGATTTGGTGACAGAGAAACCCAACAATAATTCGCAATCGATAAGACGGAATGTCTTGCTTTGCTCGAGCGCCGTGACGGCGCTGCCGTAACAAGTAGTAAACTCTGCGCCGGAGGCAATCATGCCCGCCACAAAGAAACGACGCGCTTCATCGTATGACGTTCATCCCAGCCTGGGCATGTACCAGAGTTCGCTCGCAGCCTTAGAGCAGAAGACTGGCAGGACGCTTGAGGAATGGAGTAAGTTGGTAGAAAAGAATGGCCCCGCGACGGAGAAAGAGCGGCGCGCGTGGCTCAAGGCAGAACACGGCCTGGGCATGAACTACGCCGCGTGGATCGCTGAGCATTCTGTGGGCAAAGGCAATGATGGAAATCCGGAAACTTATCTGAAGCAGGCGGAAGAATTCGTAGAGAAGATGTATTCCGGCCCGAAAGAGGCGCTGCGACCCATGTTTGAAGACCTGCTGGCGCTGGGACGCAGCCTGGGTAAGGACGTGAAGGTGTGTCCATGCCAGACGATGGTTCCGCTCTATCGAAAACACGTATTTGCGCAGATCAAGCCCACTACGCGTACCCGCATTGACCTGGGACTGGCGCTTAAGGACAGCAAAGTTCCAAAACGGCTTATCGATACCGGCGGTCTGGCAAAGAAGGATCGCATCACCCATCGGATCGAGATAACGTCAGTGAACGACATTGATGCTGAAGTAAAGAAATGGCTCAAGGTCGCGTATGAGATGGATAGGTAATTTTGTCGCTTTGCTCCAAACCGCTACAGATTTTCGTTTGGCGTTGAAAGCGCGCCGCACCTGAAGCAGGCGGCTCGGCACCACATGGGCCTCGCCGCTTATGGAATGGGTTGAGCCGCAGACGACTTGCGCAGTTCGAGCGGCCTGCATCGGGAGCAGAAGGTATTCAATGCTGGCAATTCTCTCAAGCGGTGGTGGAGCATAGCGACAAATTCTGTTGAACATCCAAGCCGCGAGGCCCGTGGCCGCCGAGCGGCTCGCTTCAGGAGCAGAAATACTTTTCACGTGGGTAAATACTCTTGAGCGGGGTGGAGCGAAGCAAAGCTTCGCGACAAAAACAAATGAAAAGGCCGCCCGGCAACAGGACGGCCTTCTCTTTCAAGGGAGAATAGTTCCAACGGATTTCGAAAAAGACCATCAGAACTTTCTGGCGAAATCTTATTGGCCAGTGAAAGGCAGTGTCAAGGGATTTTTCGAGAATAGATACCTTTGTTTTCAATAACTTAACAATCTTATCAACATGCACTTTTAAATGACAAAAAATGTCATTTAGGGCGTCCCGTTTGGTGTAAGCAGCTCTTTTTCAGCTACTTATCGCCTCGTTTTAGGTTCAAACGGATGATCTCCACTGACTCCGGACGGCTAAAAACCCGGTTTGGGAACATCCGGTTGGCCATGATCCTGACCCCGCCAAAGACGAAGCCAAATACCAGGGCGGCCAGTACGGCGATGACGCACAACATCATCAGCGCGAAGACAAAACCGGCACGGTCTTCAACGGGTTTGGGCTTGGTCGGCTGCAACTGCATCACGTCCGCGTCATAATTCACTGAAGCGAGAAGAGACTGCGCTTCGTCAGCGGGTATGTTGCCATTGACCACCACAACATACGGTCCAGTACGCTTGAAGAAGAATGGGCCGCTAGAGAGTGCGGCGGACTGCATGGCATCGAGTCGTTCCCGGGCAATTTGCGGTGTAGGATAGCAAACCAGAATTACTGATGCCTCGCCCTGCGAGGTTCGATACTTACCAACCGCCACTTCCGGACTTTTGCTGAAATCGATTACCTGTGCGGGAATGGGAACACCCAGGCGGGCCAGAGCCTCCGGGCCGATGATATAGCGGCTGCTATTGCGCAACAGTGACTGTGAGGGAAGATTTGCGGGAATCGTAGGAAGCTTGCCATTCTCGCTGGTCATGCGCGGCAAAGCGTCGGCGAGTGCACGCAGGTCAGCGCCGGACATCGCGCTGAGATGTTCTACTGACACATCAATCAGGATATTGCCCTTGCAGAACAGGATCCGCGTATTGCTGGAAGCTCCGCGGTCGCCGATCTTTTCCACCTGCATCTGCGGCTGGACGTAATAGGTAAAAGCACCGAAGGCGCCGGTGGCGTCGTTGAACCGGGCGGCTTTGATCTGCATTTTGCGGCCATTGCGGGTGTAGGTGGCAGTTTCCAGGTCGGCAAAGCCATATTCCTTGAGGACCGGCGCGTCCGTTGCATCAGCGGTTGCGGGATCCGAAGAGGTCTTCACGCTCTGGGAGTCAATACGCCATCCGCTGAAGGCTTGCGGCAAGGGGCCAGCTGGGGCTTTGGACTGCCCAAACGCAATGCCGGCCAGAACAATGAACAACAGGGAAAAACGAAGATTGGTCGACTTAAGAAGGGCAGGCACCATCACTGTAATTAGACACCACGGGGTCCAAGAGAGATTCTAAACGCTTTGAGGCAATCGGTCGCGCATGCGTCTGAGGAGACGGCCTCTGGTAACCCACTTTGGAGCGAAAGCATGAGGAAATTCGGGTAAACTAGAGGGAATGGCAATCATTCAGCGCAGGAAGAGCGTAACAGCAAAAATAGGCAATGTTCACGTTGGCGGCGACGTCCCACTCGTCGTGCAGTCGATGACAAATACTGACACGGCAGACGTGCAATCGACGGTCCTACAGGTGGCGCAACTGGCCCGCGCAGGCTCGGAAATGGTTCGTGTAACGGTGAACAATGATGCCGCGGCGAAGGCTGTCCCGGCAATCTTTGAGCAACTGGAAAAACAGAACATACACGTGCCTATCATCGGCGACTTCCACTATAACGGCCATCTTTTGTTGACGAAATATCCTGAGTGCGCAAAGGCGCTGGCGAAGTACAGGATAAATCCCGGTAATGTAAGCGTGGGCCGCAAAAATGACGACAACTTCAGAGCCATGGTTGAAGTAGCCGTCAAGAATGACAAGCCGGTACGCATCGGTGTGAATTGGGGTTCGCTGGACCAGCAACTCCTCACCCGCATGATGGACGAGAACTCGCGCACTTCGCAGCCCAAAGAAGCCCGAGAAGTCACCATGGATGCCATGGTCGAAAGTGCGTTGCGGTCGGCGGAACTGGCGGAAGAGTTCGGCCTGCCGCACAACTACATTATTCTCAGCGCCAAGGTCAGCGGCGTCCAGGACTTGATTGACGTTTACCGCATCCTGGCTGCCCGCTGTGATTATCCTTTGCATCTGGGCCTGACAGAAGCAGGCATGGGCGCGAAAGGCATTGTAGGAAGCGCAGCCGGGCTGGCTGTGCTGTTGCAAGAGGGCATCGGCGATACAATCCGCGTGTCACTCACGCCGGCTCCCAACGGCAACCGCGCAGAAGAGGTTTTTGTCGGCCAACAGATCCTGCAGTCAATGGGAATCCGCAGCTTCTCTCCTCAAGTAACGGCCTGCCCCGGTTGCGGACGCACCACCAGCACTTTCTTCCAGGAGATGGCAGAGCAGATCCAGACTTACCTCCGCACCAGCATGCCGGTTTGGAAAGACAAGTATCCGGGGATCGAAGAACTGAAGGTTGCCGTGATGGGTTGCGTTGTTAATGGGCCCGGCGAATCCAAGCATGCCAACATCGGCATTTCACTGCCTGGCACTTTTGAAGAGCCCAAGGCTCCGGTGTTTGTGGACGGAAGACTGATGACTACGCTGAAGGGCGACCACATTGTCGCCGAATTTTTTGACATCCTGAACGAGTATGTAGAAGCACGTTACGGCTCAGTCAAGAACGCGGAAGTAGCTCGAGTCTGAAACAAGCTGCTTCGCCCCGCAAATTTGTAAAAGCTGGGCGGAGTTGATGCAGCTCCGCCTTTTAGGCCGCCAGCAAACCGTAGCCAATCGCCAGCCACGCGCCGAAACCAACCACTACCATTCCAATTCGCACCATGGTGTTGTCCACGATATTGTTCCACTTAGCATCCATAACGCCTCCAGGAAAATCTGTTTTGTTTTTGTGCTGCAATCGTTTTGACGATGTTTGCAGCTCTTGGTTAGTAATACGTCCCCCAGGAAAATAGGTTCCATTTTGTAAAACTTTTTTTACCACCTTATTTGTGTACTTTTTGATAACTCTGCGGCGTTTTCGCCGTCTTATGAGTATTCATTCTTTTCTCTCTCACCCTGATGGGAGCGAAACCGAATATCAGAACCGGTCGCACAATGCGAAGCATTTCTTTTTGTATGGCAAAGAGAGATTCAACGCAAAGTAAGCCGGCCTTGTTATCCGCTCCGATCCCCCAGGGTGATAAAAACCAGCAGCTCTGGCCAGCAGTTTCCCCTCTTTGCAGGTTCTCATCCAAGCATCCGGTACAGCCATTTCTGAAAACGAGCGGAGTTTACGGATGCATCTCTATAAGTTTGCAGAAAATACCGGACCTCAAAAGGAAGCGGTCAAGGAACGCACGTCACCCTGGAAGCTCGGCGGATTGACGCCGCTGCAACTGGTGAAGCGCGTCTACCATGAGATTGACGATGACGAGGTACTCACGCGCTCTGCCGCGCTGGCGTACTACTTTGTTTCCGCGCTTTTTCCTATGATTTTTTTCCTCATGGCCATGCTAGGACTCTTCGCCCAGAGCCACGATCTGCAGTCCAGCCTGCTGAACTACACTCCTGAATTGTTGCCTGAGGAAGCCTGATAACCAACGTTCGGGACGTATTATTGTCTTGCCCTCGACGTTCAGGAGATTTTCAGATGCTGGCTGCCAGCAAACTTATCGGGTTCGTTCCGACAAAGGATTCCAATCGAGCCAGAGATTTCTACGAAAGCAAGCTTGGCTTTCAATTTGTGAGCGACGATCAATTTGCATTGGTGATGCAAGCTGGCGATTCCATGATCCGCATTGCCAAAGCGCAAAGCTTTACGCCCGCTCCGTACACGGTGATGGGCTGGGAGGTCACTGACATTGAAGCGGTGGTGAAGTGGCTGAACGGACGCGGAATCACGTTTGAGAAATACCCTTTTGTCGAAGACCGTGAGCTGGGCATCTGGACGACGCCCAACGGAGACAGAGTGGCATGGTTCAAAGATCCTGACGGGAACGTGCTTTCCCTGAGCCAGCACCAGCACTGAACTGTAATGCTTACAGAGCGTGACTTCAGGCAACGGGCATTCTCTCAGCCACAGGATGAACCACGGCAGGCGCTCCGGATAGCGGCAACCCGATGGTGATCAGCAAACCACCATTCACATTTTCCGCGCGGATAGAGCCACCATGCAGCTTGATAGTCCGGTCCGCAATGGAAAGACCCAAGCCCACGCCGCCGCTGGAACGCTCCCGCGCTTCACCCACACGATAAAAAGGCTCAAAGATATGTTGCAACTCGGATTCGGGGACGCCTGGCCCGTGATCATGCACCGTCACAACCGCGTTATCGAGCCGGGTGGTAAGAGAGACTTCCACGGCGGTGCCCTCGGCGGTATAGCGGATCGCGTTACGAATTACGTTTTCAATTCCGCTCCGCAAAAGCTCCGATGAGCCGCGGACCCGGCACGGCGCCAGTTGAAGCACTTTTACTTCCTTGTGCAGG
>DATCAX010000482.1:0-7832 GCA_036512375.1 Candidatus Angelobacter sp.
GGGTCCAAGGCGAGCGGCGACAGAAGCGGCGCCAGCCAATACGCCGTGCCGGAGAGGTATATCGCCGCCGACGTATGTAACGGTTATAGATGGGTCGTGCCTGACATACTCTTCCAGTGTGCGGCTGCGGCTTAGAGCGCCTCCTGTAACAAACAACATCCAGCCACGGACTTCCAGCAAAGAAGAATTACTGGCTGCAATCAGCGCTTCTCCACGTTTCGCAGATGCTCTCCAGGCACCCTCTGTTTTCGCCCAAGTTTTTCCATAATCATAGGTTCTGAAAATTGCGAAATGTCCTGTGAAATATCCCTTGACTGGATCACCAATCAAGTCGCCAATGCGGCCTTTGTCCCGACCGGTTCCCGGAATGAATTGCATTGCCTTGAAGGACCCTTTGGGCGAATCCGGATTTGTAAAAACGAGATCCCAGGTGCGGCAGCCATCGGTAGTCTTATAAACGCGAGACTGGTCGCCCGGACCGCTGGACATCACCAGGGCAGTGCTCTCGTCGAATGCCTGAATACCCTGGAAATCGAGTTTCTCGGCGTTGGGCGGAATAGAGCAATGCTGCCACGTTTTACCTTCGTCCGTTGTGCGGAGGACCGTGCCTTGCGTACCACTCGCCCAGACGACGCCACCGCCAACATTGTGAATGCCGCGGAGGTCCACGCTGGTATGCGATTGCTGGATCGTCCATTGAGCTCGCGCAGAATGGATGAAGAGTACCGGGAAGAGAAAAATCAACGATCGCATGGGACAACTTATGCGCAAAGCCGTGCCGCCCTCCAGATCGTTCAAGTGTAACGTGGAGATCGGTCCGGGATGCAGCCAAAGCAGCTGCAGAAGGAAACGCCTTCTTCTTCGATGACGGAAAGCTGCTCAATCCGTCTCATGTTCAAGGCAAACTATCACGATTTTCCGCGCAAAAATAAATGGAACGATTTGCCCAATTCGAGCAATGGATAACAGGAGCCGAGAAGGCAACGCCAACCAGAGCCATGGCAGAAACCGCCCCCATAGACCAGGAGCTGCTGCGGCAGCTCAGCAAAGGCAATGAGACGGCCTTCACTGCTCTCTATGAGCGCTATCAGGGTCCGGTCTATCGCTTTGCGTTGCACATGAGCGGAAATACCGCTACGGCGGAAGAAGTAACGCAGGAAGTATTTATGTTGCTGATGGGAAGCCCGAAAGGATACGAAGCGGCGAAAGGGCCGGTTGGCGGCTATCTGTTTGGTATCGCGCGCAACTTGACGCGCCGGGTTCTACATCGGTCGCGGCTTGATCTTCCGATTGAAGAAGAATGGCTGGACACAGGAGAAGCGGGGCTGACCAGCGATCTGGATGTTCTTTCCGAACTCTCCAACTCTGAGCTGCTGGAATATCTGCGCAAGGCTGTGCTGGCATTGCCCGAACAGTACCGCGAAGTGGTTGCGCTGTGTGATCTGGAAGAAATGAGCTACGCCGACGCGGCGGCGCTGCTGGACTGTTCGCCGGGAACGGTGGCTTCACGGCTACATCGGGCGCGAGCCATGTTGAAGACAAAATTGTTAAAGAGCAGATTAAGCGGTCAAAAGTGCGTGAAATAGATCCACAATTCGGCGCTCCTCTCGAAGGCGACCATCTGACAGGAGCCTTGCGTCATCTGGCGGCATCTTCGCGGCAGGGCGCTCCAGCAGAAATCGGCGCGGGATTGACCATGGCTTTTCGCCGTCATCATGCGCGGCGCAGTCTGGTACGCAGGATGAGTGTGGTTGCCTTGGCAGCATGCATCGCTTTAGTGGCTGGTTTGGTGTCCATGCGCTCGGCACACCATGCTCCCAGGAAAGAACAGCCGCATGAAGTAGCTGCCAGCGTTCCAGATAAGCCGGCGCATACTGCCGGGGTAACCACGGTGGCAGCAACACCCGTGCATCCTGCGGTGAGACCTGCCAGGCCCAAAGCATCAGCGATACGCGCCTCTTCGAGTCGCGAATTCCTTGCCCTGCCCGGATACGACCCCGCAGTTCCCTCGGACGAGCTACGTGTCGTACGGGTGCAGTTACCTGCCAGCGCGCTCTGGCAGATTGGAGCGCCGGTGAGTCCCGACTCCGGCGCGAGAAAATTTATGGCTGATTTTGTGGTGAGCCAGGACGGAACGCCGTATGCGGTGAGATTAGTTCAATAAAAAGTTTTAAGGAGAGCTACTTATGAATCGAATTGTTATTTTGCTGGCGAGCGCACTTCTGCTCGCGGGAAGCGCAGCCGCCCAGGAATCCGCACCGCGGGAAAAGGTCCGCAGCCTGACGATTACCCGGGACGAACCGATGATCGCAATGCAGGGCGGGCCGGCCAATATGATGTTCCAGCAGGAGCGTCTGCCGGGAGGCGAGATCTCGTTCTTTTCCGCCGAAATGGCTGGCGCGGGTGAAACCGTTACAGCCGCACCCTATTCCGCCACCGCGACAACGGAGAGCACCCAGGTTCTGGGCGATGGCAACCGCATTGTGAATAAGACATCGGGACTTGTGGCGCGAGACAGCCAGGGCCGCACCCGGCGCGAGACTGATCTCCATCGCATTGGGCCGCTCCAGGTAGATAGCCCGAAGATGGTGTTTATCAATGACCCCACCGCGCACACTCAGTACATCTTTCACCCGGGGGGCGAAGCGACCAAAGTGGTTCGCAGCGAAGCAACCTGGGGGGATGGTCCGCAGATCATCGACTTGCATGGCGCGGGCCAGCCGGGAATAAAAACAAAAATGATGTTCAGGACGATAGGCGGATCTGGGAAAGAGGTGGAGGAGGAAACCAGCAAGCAGGTGAAGCATGAAGACCTGGGAACGCAGACGATCGAAGGCCTGTCCGCACAAGGCAAGCGCGACACGATAACAATTCCTACGGGCCAGGTCGGCAATGAACGCGCCATCGAAATCGTCTCTGAAACCTGGTACTCGCCCGAACTGCATACCATGGTGCTGAGAAAACATTCTGATCCCCGCGTGGGAGAGACAGTCTTTCGGCTCATCGACATTAAGCGTAATGAGCCCGATGCATCATTATTTCAGCCGCCGCCGGGTACCAAAGTGTCGGTCGAGCCGTTGCTGGAAATGAAACGTCAGAGGGCTCCCGCAAAGGAGTAGCCTCTTCATTTGCAATCTTTGGTTGATGAAGGCCGGGCGGAAACGCCCGGTTTTTTTATTTGATCACCGTCGATTGTCAGTCTGCGGCTCAGGATGAATCAGCACCTTAAAGAGCTCCGGCGCGGCCTGTTTGAAGCGGATTTCCAGTTCCGTCGAAACATCATGCACGCGCGAGAGCGGCAGATCGTCTGACATGGTGCAGTGGCAGGACATGTAAACTTTGCCGCGAACGCGCTTGATCTCCACGTCGTGCATATCCACTACTTCTGGAAATTCCTGGACCACGGGCTTGAGCTTCTGTTCCAGCACTGCGTCGCGCACAACGGTATTGCCAGACTCGATGGTTGAAGGCTCGCTCTCAATATGAGTGAGAATCGTGGAAATCTCCGGAACGTCGCTGCGGATCTCAGACTCCAGAACGGTCACCACATCATGCGCGTCTTTGAGGCTGAGATTTTCGTCGAGTTCCAAATGTTGCTCCACATGGAGCCGCCCTTCCAGATCCTGCACGCTGACATCATGCACGCTGAAGTTGTTGCGTGAAGCCACTGCGCGGATGCGGTCGAAAATATTTTCATGGCCGGTTTCGCGCGGAATGGAATGGATCACAACGTCGGCGTCAGGCAGGACTTCCTGCACCGCGCGCGTGATCTCGCCGACGACCTGGCCGGAGCGCTGGAAAGTGACGTTGCGCGCCAGGCCAACCGTGAGGTCGGCAAAATAGCGGTTGCCGGCGCGACGAATGCGTGCGCGCTCCACCTCAATTACGCCATTCACTTTTAAGGCGGCATCCATGATGCGGCCGCGATAGCCGGCGGGAGCTGCGTCCAGCAGGGCGTCAATGGTGCGCCGAGCCAGCCGTGAACTCACATAGACAATGACGACAGAAACCAGCAGAGCGGCAACGGTGTCCGCCTTGGCCAGCCACCCGATCTGCCAGTGAGCGCCGGCCCATACCAGTGCCAATCCAATGGCAACCACGCCGCTGGAGAAGATGTCCGTGCTGAAGTGGAGAGCGTCCGCTTCCAGGGCCTGGCTATCATATTTATCCGCAATGATCTGTAGCTTGCGCGAACGCCACCAATCGACTGCCATGGAAAGAAACATTACGCCAAAAGCGTAGAGCGAAGGCTCGATGTGCACGCTGTGATGTCCATTGAGACGACGCACCGCTTCCCACACGATCCAGACACAGGTCAGCAGAAGCAGGCCGGTCTCAATAAAGGCAGAAAAATTTTCCACCTTGCCGTGGCCGTATTGGTGTTCGGCGTCGGCAGGCTTATCTGAGACGCGCACAGAGAGCAGCGTGACCAGGGCAGCCACCAGGTCCAAGCCTGAATGGGCCGCCTCAGACAGGATCCCCAAACTGCGCGTGGTAACGCCGACGATCAACTTGAGGAAGGTGATCGCAAGCGCGGCAAGCAGCGAATTGAGCGCGACGTTGCGCTTTTCTCTCTGCATGCTTTCCAGCACAGGGTTAAGTTCAGCGGAGGACACAGAGCCATTGTCTCAAGTTTTGCTTCCAGAGCACCAGTTACCATTCTGTTGCCTACATCTGCCGGAAAACCATTATGCTAGGATATTGCCGCCTGACCTCCCTTACATGGCGAAAGGAACCCAATAATGATACGCAGGCTGATTATCTGCATTTTTATAGCAACTACCGCTCTGGCGCAGACGCCGAGTGCCCCCAGGAAGCAGGCGCCGGCCTCTCCGGCTGCCACACCCAGCGCAAGTCCAGTCCCACAGGCAACGCCTCCCTCGTTATTAAAACGCGATGAAAAACCCGCTGAGCTGCCACCAGACGAGCCGGTGATCAGCGTCCGCGGACTTTGCCCTGCGGAAACAACTCCCGCGATCAGCAACACGGTTCCCTCCACCAAGGATTGCGCCATCACCGTAACCAAGCAGCAGTTTGACAACCTAGTGAAATCATTCAACACCAGCAACCAGGCGGTGAGCATGGCCCAGAGGCGCGGTCTGGGAGAAAAGTACGTGGAACTTCTTGTGTTCTCTGAAGCGGCCAAGGCGGCAGGGGTGGAAAATACTCCTAATTATGTAGAAGTTATGCGTGTGTTGCGTCTGAAAACACTGGGCGATCTCTATCTCAACCAACTGGCAGAACAATACCGCAACCCGTCACAGCAGGAGATTGAGGCTTTTTACCAGGCCAATCAGCAAAAATATGAAGGCGCCAAACTTAGTCGGATTTATCTTCCCAAGAACAATCCTGATCCGCAGGCTACAGCGGAAAAAAAACAGGAGTTCCAGAAGAAAATTCTGCCGCTGGTAGATGACATCCAGGCACGCGCTGCCAAAGGCGAGGAAATGAGCAAGCTGCAAAAGGATGCTTACACGACGCTGGGCATTACGGCAGTGCCTCCGAGCACGGACCTGAGCATGGCACGCCACGGCACTTTTCCGCCGAACATAGACCAGGAAATCTTTTCCCACAAAGCGGGAGAGGTCTTTCGCTCAGACGACGGCACGGGCTACATGTTGTACCGCGTGGAGAGCAGGCAAACCAGCCCACTGGAGAGCGTGAAAGCAGAGATATCGCAGCAGATATTTCGCCAGAAAATGGAGGCCAGGACCAAGGAGCTTAAGTCGCCGGTGCATGCCGAGTATGACGAGAAGTATTTTGGGCCGCCGGTCGCGCCTCCGCCTCCAGCCGGTCCGTTGCCGCCGAATCCATCAAGATAACGATAAGATTGGCGAACGGGCTGCCGGATCTGATCCGCGCACCCACTCATGAGCTTTTGGAAAGTGTGATCATGGCGAGAACAGCGCCAGTCTTAACCCAGCAGAACTATGGCAGTAAACACCCAAAAGCCGACAGTGCTGATCACCGGAGTTGCCGGCAATCTGGGACTTCGTCTGCTCAAGCAGCTGCCGGACTATAACGTTATTGGCATTGACATTCGCGAACCGGAAGATACGTCTGTACTTGCTCGATTTGAAAAAATCGATCTGGCGGAAGAGCGTTCTTGCGATCAACTGCTGGACCTGATGCGCACATACCGCCCGGAGTCTGTTGTTCACCTGGCATTCATCCTTGATCCTCTGCGCTCCGGCGTGGTGGAGAAGAAACGCATGTGGCAGATGAATGTGGCGGGCACCAGCCGTGTGACTGAGGCCATCGCGGAGCACAACCGGATGCTGGGCGGGATTGACAAATTCATCTTCCCCAGCAGCGCACTGGTCTATGGGCCTGACCTTCCCAAGCCCGTGACGGAAGACGCGCCGCTGAACGCGCAGAGCCTGCCCTATGCGCTGCATCAGCAGGAAGCCGATCGCACAGTGCAGTCGCGTGCCAAGAGCATGAAGTGCAAAGTGTACATTCTGCGGCCGCACGTGTATGCCGGCGCAACAGTGCAGAATTATCAGCTGGGGGTGCTGCGCGGCATTCCCGGAGGCAAAGGCCGACTGGCCGAGCGGCTTCGCCGCCAGAACAAGCGCCTGCCGCTGTGGCTGCCTTCGCGCGGCAATTATCTGGAACACAAGTTTCAATTTGTCCACGTCGATGACGTGGCGCGCTTGATCGCACATATACTGCGGCGGAAATCGGCTGATCCGAAGCTGACAGTTCTCAACGTCGCCGGACGCGGCGATCCGCTGGAACTGCGCCGGTGCATTGACATCGCAAAGATCGAGGTCCAGCGCGTGCCGGCGAGATCAATTTGCCGCCAGGCGCTCCGCGTGCTCTGGGATCTTGGCGTCTCCGATATCCCACCGGAAGCGCTTCCCTACCTGCTGGGCTCCAGCACCATGGACACCGCGCGCCTGCGCGTCTTCCTGGGCGAGCATTATCGCTCCGTGATCGAACACACCTGCGAAGAAGCGCTGGCGGAAAGCTTTACCACCATGCCCGAAGCAAGCTCGGCAGCGAAGAGTTAGACTCCCCTTTATTTAGTTGTCAAAGAACTGCACCCGACGGCCTGGGCCGCTGCGGCGCGGGACAACAACCGGGTTCGCAATGCGCCAGAATCTCAGACGTTTGGGCATGCAACACAATGTCGCAGATCATGCTGACCAGCCGAGGATGCGAGCCTGCGGTTCCAGCGCGGACCATCTTCAATCCAATTTCGTCACACAGGGCACGCGCTTCCGTATCCAGATCGTAGAGCACTTCCATGTGGTCAGACATAAAACCGATAGGACAGATGATTACGCTGCGGACGCCGGCGGCATGCTGCTCGCGCAGATATTCACAGATATCGGGTGCAAGCCAGGGTTGCGAAGGCGGACCACTGCGGCTCTGGTAAACCAGCGTCCAATTGCTCATGCCGCAGGCGGAAGCCACGCGAGCGCTGGCTTCTTTTAACTGGCGGACGTACGGCGGCGCGTCGGCCATGCTCAAGGGAATGCTGTGCGCGGTAAAGATGAGCTGCTCAGCTTTGAGATGGCCAGCTTCGCTACGCTCCGCTTGGAGATGGCCAGCTTCGCTCCGCTCCGCTGGCGACAGCTGCGCCATCGCCGCGCGAACGCGGTCCGTCATGGCCTCAATGAATTCAGGGCGGTCGCAGAAATTCGGCAGCTTCTCGATGACCATCTGTTCCGTACCTGACGCCTGCTGCGCCCGCGCAATGTCTTCTCGATACTGGCGGCAGCCTGAGTACGAACCAAAAGCCGATGTGGTAAACGCGGCCGCGCGGCGAATGCCATCGGCCTGCATCTGTTTCAGCGTGTCCGGCAGCAGCGGATGCCAGTTGC
>DATCAX010000483.1:0-4192 GCA_036512375.1 Candidatus Angelobacter sp.
CACAGGCTGGACTTCAAGCCGAGCAGATAGTACGTCGGGTGATGAGGGTCTGGTTCCCAGGTCCGTGCCGGCCTCGCGCAGCATGAAGTCATCTAGAGAAATTTTGACAAACGTGTCCTTGGGTGGATAGAAGGCGACTTCCACCACCAGACAACATTGGTTCACGTCAGTGGCAAAGATTTTTTTGAGATCTTTGTGGGTGAGCAATTGCGCGCCGATCTGAATATTGTCCTGCGAGGCATGCGCAGCGTAATCCGTGGCGGCCGAGTGAGGAACGATACCACGAGGAGATTCTGGCGCAATGAACGACACAACCAGGAGCAGCGTGGCTAAGAAATTGAAGACCATGGGAAGAAGCCTCCGGGGAGTTGGCAGCAAGTATTATGCCACTGCCGGGCGGAACTACGTTTGCATGCTCTGTATCTATTAAAAAACCGCAAGTCTCCTCGCTCTTTTCCAGTCGCTGGTTTCTTCGGGGCTTTATTACATGGCTTGCGAATGAACGTTTTACGTGGACGGCGCATTATTTTGATCACGCAAACGGCGGCGGGCAAATTTTCCTCGCCATCCCCGCGCACTACTTATACAGGTGAGGGTTCCCTGAAGAAAAGCGGCCACAAACTGGTGAATTTCAACCACTGGAACCGGTTGATTCTGGCCAGCTGGGAGAGGAAACGGCAGCCCCTTGCATCATGGTTTATCTGGTATATACTTGCGCCCCGAACGCTGAAACGAAGGCAAAGACCCCCTTGTTACTGGAGCTGAGCTCTAAATGAATGACCTTCCTTCGCTGTTGAATGCTGCCCCCGGGAATGCCACAGCCGTCATTATTCCTGAGACCGGAACTTCTGTAAGTTATGACTCGCTCCGCCGCCAGGTTAACACCATGGCTGAGGCCCTGGCTGGAATGGGTATTCGGCGGGGTGAGCGCGTAGCCAATGTGCTTCCCAACGGGTTGCCGACGATCGTGGCCTTCCTGGCCGGGTCGGTTGCCGGGACTGCGGCGCCCCTGAATCCCGCGTACCGGTTTGAGGAATTCTCCTTTTATCTTGAAGATACTTCGGCGAAAGTCTTGCTGGTACCACCTGAAGGCGCAGAGGATGCCAGGCGGGCCGCTACGCACCTGAACATTCCAGTATTTGTCGTGCAGATGGATGAAGCCGGCAATGTGAGTATTGTGGGCGCCCCGAAAGGCATTCCTGTCACCCCGCCCAGCCCGGAAGACGTTGCCCTGGTCCTGCATACCAGCGGAAGCACAGGCCGTCCAAAGCGCGTGCCCCTGAAACACAAGAACCTGGCCGTCTCTTGCCAGAATGTGGTGGAGACATACGGCCTGACGGCGAAAGACGTCTCTCTCTGCGTAATGCCGCTTTTTCACATCCATGGGCTGGTAGCTTCAACGCTCTCCAGTTTTCTGGCCGGCGGCACCGTGGTGGTGCCCAACAAATTCAATCCCATGAGTTTCTGGCGGACGGTGCGTGATTACGGCGTGACCTGGTACTCATGCGTCCCGACGATCCATCAACTCTCTGTCGCACGACTGAATGCCAAGCCGGATGGAATTGAGAAGCTGCGCTTTGTGCGCTCCTGCAGTTCGGCCCTCTCACCGGCGCTGATGGAAAAGATTGAAAACGTTGTCCAGGTGCCGGTGCTTGAGGCCTATGGCATGACGGAGGCTTCCCACCAGATGTGCTCCAACCCGCTCCCGCCGAAGCCGCGTAAATCTTCGTCGGTCGGGCCGGGCACGGGAGTCAAAGTCGGGATCATGGATGATGACGGCAACATCCTGCCCAGCGGCGAATTGGGCGAAGTGGTGATCCAGGGACCGAACGTGATTGAAGGATACGAAAATAATCCTGAAGCCAATGAGAAATCGTTTACCAACGGATGGTTCCGTACCGGCGATCAGGGAATCATTGACGCGGACGGCTATCTGCACCTCACGGCCCGCATTAAGGAGCTGATCAATCGTGGCGGCGAAAAGATTGCCCCGCTGGAGATTGATGAGGTGCTGATGACGCATCCATGCGTGGCTGAGGCCGTGGCGTTTGGCATGCCGCATCCCACCTGGGGAGAAGAGGTGGCCGTAGCGGTGGTGCTAAAGACACCCGAGACGGAAGCGGCGCTGCTGGAACATTGCAAGCTGAAGCTGGCAGACTTTAAGTGTCCGAAGAAAATCATCATCGTGGAGCAGATCCCACGGACTGCGACCGGCAAGATACAGCGTCGTGTGGTAGCGGCGGCGTTTTCAGGCGGCGTGAAGTGAAATATCTGATTGTCGGGGCCGGAGCCGTAGGAGCGTACATCGGCGCAATGATGGCGCGCCAGGGATATGACGTAACTCTGCACGCCCGCGGGCCGCACCTTCGCGCCATGCAGGAGAAAGGCGTACGCGTGATCAGCGCCGACGATGACTTCGTCGCGCGGCCGCGTCTGGTGGCTGACCTGAAAGATGCCGGGCCCATGGACGTGGTGTTTCTCTGCGTGAAAGCTCACGGTCTGCCGCCATTGGCGGCGCAACTGGCGCCCGTGCTGGGACCGGAAACAGCAGTCGTCAGCACGCAGAATGGAATCCCGTGGTGGTATTTTCAGGGCGATGGCGGACCGCTGGCGGGAACGCGCCTGGAACGCGTTGATCCAGGCGGAGTGGTTTCGCAGGCGATCGAATCCCGACGCGTGATCGGGTCACTCATTTATTTTTCTACCGAGATCACCGAGCCCGGCGTGGTCAAGCATAACGAAGGCGCTCGCATGTCACTGGGCGAGCCCGACGGAAGCCGGTCAGAGCGGATCAAGAAGATAGCTGAAGCGCTGATAGCTTCCGGATTGCGGGCGCCGGTGACGACACACCTGCGCAATGAAATCTGGGTAAAGATCCTGGGCAACGTGGCTTTTAATCCTATCAGCGCACTTACTGGAGCTACCCTGGCGCAGATGCTGAGTAACCCGGAAACAACAAATTTGGTTCGCAACATCATGCAGGAGACGGAAGCGCTGACGGAGAAACTTGGCGTCAGAATGCAGGTTTCTATCGAGCAGCGCATGGCAGGCGCAGCCAAGGTGGGGGAGCATAAAACGTCCATGCTTCAGGACCTGGAAGCAGGACGGCCTCTGGAACTGGAAGCGATCGTAGGCGCGGTGCTGGAAGTGGGAGAAAGGATTGGACTTCCCATGCCGCACACGCGGAGTGTTTACGCTTGTACAAAGTTACTGGCCGAGCGTCGTAGCGCGGCGGCGCAAAAAACTTAATCTTCGAGAGGATTACATGAGCAAGCGTTGGATTCAATTCGGAAGCGCCGTCATAGCTATGATCATGATAGCTAACCTTCAATATGCGTGGACCTTGTTCGTCGCCCCGCTGCGGGCCGCTCACAAAGACTGGTCTCTGCCTGCGATCCAGTGGGCGTTCACGCTTTTCATTTTTCTAGAGACCTGGATTACCCCTGTCGAAGGCTGGCTGATTGACCGCCTTGGCCCTCGCATCTTTCTTACAATGGGTGGTGTTCTTGTGGGCGTTGGCTGGACCGGCATGGGTTATGCCCAGACCCTGACGCAACTCTACCTCCTTTACGGCACCGCCGGAGTTGGCGCGGCATTCATCTATAGCGGCTCCATCGCCACCGCGCTTAAATGGTTTCCTGACAAGCGCGGCACCGTCTCCGGGTTCATCACGGCAGGTTTCGGCGCTGGTTCGGCCTTGTTCATTCCCCTTATCGCACGCGTTCTTGCCAGTTCTGGCTACAAGACAGCATTCTTATACAGCGGTATCGCGCAGGGTCTGTTGATCATTATTGCCGCTCAGGTATTGCACAATCCCGGGCCGGATTTCCATATTTCTCCTGCAGCTAAAAAACCGGTCTCGCCGCGGATCCGGCGCAATACGGAGCAATTCAACAGCGCGCAGATGCTGGCGACGCCCCATTTCTGGGTGCTTTACGCCGCGTTCGTGCTTACATCCATTGGCGGCCTGATGATCACCGCGCAGGCTTCTCCCTTCGGCAAGAGTGTGGCGATTCCTGCGGCTGCGATCGTTGCCGCGCTCTCGTGGAGCCGGCTTGCGAATGGCGCCGGCAGAATATTCTGGGGGTGGTTTTCTGACTTTGTCGGACGCGAACTAGCCATGTTCATCCCCTTTACTCTCCAGGCTGTCTGCCTGATCGCCATGTTGAAGTTCGGCCGCACCGGGGATATG
>DATCAX010000484.1:0-2278 GCA_036512375.1 Candidatus Angelobacter sp.
AGTCTGTCGGCGCGGCGGGTGGATACATCGTGAGCCGGCACTTCGTGCGCATCGCCAGAGTGAACGCGTCCAGGATTGCAGAAGGCGACCGCCACATCGCGGAAAGCTTTCTCCAGAATGAAGCGGCGAGGCAAAAACAGCTCGCCGCCAAACAGAACCATAGCGAAAAAGAATTGGAAGCGCTTACTGACGTGCTGCAGTTCTGCGATCTTCTCTCACTGTATGTCTGCTGTGGTGCGCGGCAAAATGTGGGGTTCCCGGAATATTTTGGAATTAAAGCTCGCATCACGGTGGAGGCTGATAGCTACAGGCTCGACCCAATATTGGTCGAGCCCGGAACGGAGTTTGGAGTGGCAGCCTTACGCCATCCAGCCACGAAGGAAGCTTCGGGAAAGGAAATTGAGATCAAGATTGGTTGATGGGCAATGCAGAGCCGCCGTTCAACCTATTCCCTCAGTGTCTATGGTCCATCCCTTCCATACTTCCGTGATCGTGTTCATGTTCTGAGCCCGGCTTGTCTTTGAGTTGCCGCTCCACGGACCAGATGTCGTCCGGCGTTTTCTCCCAGGGATACATGTGCACCATCCAGCCAAAGACGTGGGGCATGAACGTGCCACCCGCGGCCTCGCAAGCTTCCGCGGTGGTAATGGAACCGTTCAACCCGAATTTGGCGTCCTTCCGCAATGCTTCAATCTCGCTTCCTTTCGGCGGCTTGCACATGTTCACGTGCTGGTGCCATTGCGTCATGCTAAGCGGAATTCGCTCATTGAGCTGCTGCTCGCTAAAGCGTACCGGCGCGGTGTACATGGCGCCGATCAGTTTGTAATCGTCACCGTGTTTTTCATACAGCAGGGATGTTGGCTTGGCAGGATCAAAGCGAAAAGCTTCGCCGATGGCGTTCTGGTAATTGGTGAAGTGGTACATCTTCTGCGGGACGTTCGGCAGGAAGATTTTGAAACCTTCATCGAGCGCCACTTTGTAGTCACGATATTTCTCCAGCGCCGGACGCGCCAGATCGACAACTTCCTGCGCCTTGGCGGAGTCGCCCGCATGGGTTTGCCGCAGCTCGGTCATGTGCATGTGTGCGGCCATGTGTTCGTGCTCTTCGTGGTTGTGGCCGCGCCCCATGGCTTCCGTGGTGGCATTCAATTCGCCCTGCCCGCTCGGCATCTGTTGCGCCTGGCTGTGATCGTGCTCCTGCGCAAAAAGCAAAAGAGCCGCAAGACTGAATACCGCCGCGATCAGAAATTTCTTCATCCCAATTTTCCTCCGCTCTGCAACAAAACTAGCAAACCCGAAACAAACGCAAAAGTTACCTTCGGGTTACAGAAAAGAACTAAAGGAGCCCCTGCGGGTTAGTATGTGGCGAGAGGGGAAACCATGCAACGATTCTTTCATCGTATTGTATTTGCTGCACTTACATCGTTAATTCTGATGCCGTATGGCGTGCAGGCACAGGACAAAGATCCGGGTCAACCAAGCCAGCCGCAAAGCGGCAGCCAGACTGAGGGCTCACAACCCGGCGGACGCCGCGCAGCTGCGCAACGCCAGCGCGAGCACATGGCTATGCTGGCCGAGAAACTCAACCTCACCGACGCGCAAAAAACTCAATTCCAGCAAATCAACAAAGATATGTGGAAACAGGGGATGGCCATTCGGCAGGACAGTTCGCTGACCGATGACCAGAAGAAAGAGAAGATACAGGATCTGCGCAAGCAGTCCCATAAGCAGCTGTTTGGCATTCTGACACCGGAACAGAAAGCCCAGCTCAAGCAGATGCGCGAGCAGCACAAGAAAGAGCAAGACAAAGACAAGGCCAGCAGCGGTCAGGCGTCAGCCAAAAAGAAGCCGGGAGCCGCCAGCGACGATGACGATCCATTTGCCGGCATGAGCAGTGACGATGACGACGGCCCGGGAAACGGCGGCAGCGTCCAGTAGCGCGCGCTTAAGGGGTGTGCACGGGTTCTTCGTGCTCGAACAGCGGCTTCCATGATTCGTCGAGTGAAACCCACTGGTCAAATTCCTGCCAGCTGGATTTCATCTCTGGCACGTGAAGCAGGCCGTGGCCATCGGAGCAAACCAGCTCTGTTCCCCACCAATCAAGCAGCAGGTAGCCGGGCGTCCCTACGGACGCCTCATTGCCGAGCCGCCTCAGGCAGAGGCGGCAGCGGCGACCCTGATCATGCAGGGACCAGGACAGGGCGACCATCGCGGTGACCAGGAACAGCCAGGTAGCAAATGGCCCGACCAGAGGATGGACAGATCCGGTGAGGATGAT